>JAFYMA010000062.1 GCA_017556845.1 Clostridia bacterium
ACGCCTGTGTGAGATGCGATTATCGTTCCGATGTCAAATATCTGAATGTCACCGTCAATGTTCGGCATAGCCTGCTTTATAGCTTCCTTCGTTGCCAGAGCCATTTCGATACAGTTGGAATGCGCAAGATAGAATTTTCCGTTGTAGCTGCTTCCGCCGTCCGCATGGGATAATATATCGTTTACGGTCTTTGCAATAGCCTTTTTCTTTCCCTTTACCTTGTCGTAAGCGATTATACGGCCAAGCTCGTTAAGGTGCATAATGGGGCATATTCCCAGCAGCGTTCCTACTGCTGCCGCAGGCCCTGAAACCCTGCCTCCTCTGCGGAACATTGTAAGGTCTGTTGAGAAAAACTGGTGATGCATCCTGCTGCGGTTGTCGAGCACCCACTTTTCAAGCTCGTCGAAGCTCATTCCCGCATCGCGTCTGTCAGCCGCCTCGTCAACGAGAAGACCGTAGCCTGAGCATGCACAGTATGAATCTATTACGGATATCCTTCTGTCAGGATATTTTTCTTTAAGAGCCTCTGCGGCTTGGATCGCATTGTTTACCGACGGGGTAAGGCCTGAGCTGAAATTGATATGCAAGACGTCGCCCTTTTGCAAAAGTCCGTCAAAATAATCGTAATACTTATGGTAATTGATCTGAGATGTAGTGGGGAGCTTTCCGTCGGCAATAAAGCCGTAGAATTCATCAAGCGCCTTGGGATCTCTGCTCATATTGTCAACGTATTCCTTTTCGTCTATCGTATATGTGTAGAATATTACCGGAATATTTCTTTTCTCCATATGAGAGTAGGGAACATCAGCTGTTGATTCACATGAAAGTATGTATTTATTATCCATAAAGATCACCGTCTCCGTTCTGCCTTATCCGTTTGTGAAAAAAGGCTTTTAAAATTTTCGTTTTATTTTATCATAGGCGAGCAAAAAAGTCAATGGATATTATATGAATAAAAATGTAGAAAGAGATCCGAAAGATATCATTAATGCATATTTACTAAAAAAATAACTGCATTTTCAGATTTTTTATGCGTTATGTATTGCAAAATCGTTTTAAATGTGATAAAATTATATTGTTTTGAACGGCGATGTATATTGCCGTAAATTTTAATTTAAAGGAGGTCTTTATTATGTTGTCCTTGAAGAAATATGTTGCGGAATTTATAGGCACGTTCGTGCTTGTATTTTTTGCTTGCGGAACGGCGTGTGCCGTAGGATGCGAAGTTACGGGCGGATATCTTCTTACTGCTTTGGCGTTCGGGCTTGTTATAGTTGCTATGGCGTATTCGATAGGTAATGTTTCAGGCTGTCATATAAACCCTGCAGTATCAATAGCGATGCTGATCAGCGGCAAAATGACCGCACTTGATTTTGTCGGATATATCGTAGCTCAGTTTGCAGGTGCTGTTGCAGGTGCGGCGGGACTTCTTGCGCTGTTCGGCAAAGAAAGCAATCTTGGCTCAAATGCTTTGTATAACAACGATATCGTGGCTTCTTTGATAATTGAAGTCGTTTTAACGTTTGTATTCGTTATTGCTATTCTCGGCGTTACTTCCAAATCTGAAAACGGCTCTGTTGCAGGTATCGTCATAGGTCTTTCGCTGACGCTCGTTCATATTTTGGGTATCCATTTCACAGGTACGTCGGTAAACCCTGCGAGAAGCTTCGGCCCTGCGCTGTTGGCGGGCGGTGAGAGTCTTTCTTGCGTGTGGGTGTTTATAGTAGCTCCTTTGGCGGGCGGTGCTCTTGCTGCCCTTGTATATAAGTTTCTTACTTGCGGCAAAAAATAATATTATCATTCAGAACGGACGGGAAAATACTAAATGAAAAATTTGAAAAAGATCGTTGCCTGGATATGCACCTTATCGTTTGTGCTTTCTATGGCAAGTAGCTTTTCGCTGGCGGCAGGCAGTGAAAATACAATAACCCCTTTTGAAAACTCGGGATTATACGTGGAAAGAACGTCAAACGGTAATTATCTGTACGGAGTTCCTCCGTCATCTACTGCAAAGAGTGTTATAAATCTTTTGCACGGCATGTGCGTGATAGACGGATCGG
Organism: Clostridia bacterium; assembly: GCA_017556845.1. Lineage (GTDB taxonomy): Bacteria > Bacillota > Clostridia > Oscillospirales > CAG-272 > RGIG7213. The sequence goes on from JAFYMA010000062.1 coordinate 2,061, forward strand.
AGGATGTCAAGACGGGCGACGTCGTAACGCTTTACGTAAACGGTAATTCGGTCGACAGTGCTACTATCATCATCAGAGGTGACCTTCACGCTGACGGATGCGTTAACGCAAAGGACGTAATAAGACTTAAAGCGTATATTGCAGACTCTTCTGTAAAGATAGATAATAAGCTCGCCGCCGATATTAACGGTGACGGATATATTACAAAGACAGACCTTAAAGCACTGAGTAATCTTGTACAGTCTGCTCCGGTTAAAACCGAAATATGCTCGAATGCAACAAAAACAGAATATGTGGCAGGAGAAAAATTCAAGTCAGAGGGCGTATTCCTCAAGATAACGTACGATGACGGACATACGTATTCATACGCTGACGGGTTTACGGTCTCATATCCGTCGGGTACCTGCTTCAAGGCGGGCGACACGTACGTTGACCTTATCCATTCAGGACTGTCAGCAAGGGTATCCGTAACGGTTAAGCCGGCAGGTGAGGGCGATATCGTTGTACAGGAGGATAACGTCATTTACTATACGACTCCGGCTCTGCCGGCAAACGCGGGAGAAACGGTCGATCTTTCGCTGTATGACGTTCAGCTTTCTCTTGACAGCACGACGGATAAATCGTCGATAACGTGGTCATCAAGCGACCTTACGGTAAGTAATAAAACGGTAAAGGCACCTTCCAAGGGCGTTTACAAGCTTACGGCAAAATCGGGAAGTAAGTCAAAAACCATATATCTGATAGTCAAGGAAGCAAGCGAGTCGGAATACGTTCTGTATTACAATGACTTTTCATCAAGCAGTATGTCCGACATCACTGTTCTGAAGAATAATTCAAGTAATATCAGTATTTCCGGCGGTAAGCTCGTGCTCGATTCCTCGTCCACGACTTCTTCCTCAGCAGTAATACTGTTCCCTGAATACATAGGCGATTTCGGTGATTATACGTATTCGGCAAAGGGAACTATCACAGCGGCTATCAACGATCGCCGCTGGGCATCTCTTATGTACCGCGTGCAGAATTCGGATATGCCGTATTACCAGCTTTGCGTAAGACAGAACGCTGAGGCAAGTGACGGTGTTGAAATGGCATATAAAACTGCAGGCGATCAGTGGGCATACTTTGGAAAGACTGCATATACGGAAAAGCTGAACGCATCGTCTAATTATACGTTTGCAGTAGATGCGTACGGAGCAAAGGCAACTGCGACCGTAGACGGAATGAAGATGATCTATACCGCACAGCAAACGGATTTCGCCGTCGGCAGAGTAGGTATTCAGGTAAACTGCTGCAAGGCGGTTTATGACGAGGTAAAGGTAACGGTATCGTTCCGTGAGCAGCAGTCGCTCGGCAAGACGACGTATTCGTGTCCTGCCATACCTGCAAACACGGGAACGACCGTAAGACTTTCTATGTATGACGTTGCTTTTTCAAAAACGCTCAACGTAGACAGAGAAAATGTAAAGTGGACGTCAAACGATCTTACAATAAGCGCAAACAATACTGTCAAGGTGACGAACAGGGGCGTTTATAAGCTGACGGCAACGTACGGCAAAAACACGAAAACCGTATATCTCATCGTCAAAGCACCCGAGGAAACGGAATACGTTCTTTATTACAACGATTTTTCGAAGAACGATATGACCGATTTTCAGATAATACAGAATACGGACGGATCTGTAAAGATAGCCGACGGTAAGCTCGTCGTTGCGGCTCCTACTTCGAATTCATCGTTCACACGCGTGCTTTTGCCTGCGTATATCGGTGATTTCGGAGATTATTCCGTTGAGGCTAACGCAACTATGACGCAAAGCGCCAACGAAAGCCGTTGGATGGCTATAATGTACCGCGTTTGCAATAATAACTATCCGTACGATCAGTTCTGCATAAGAAGAAATGCTGCAACAACAGCCAATAACGGCGTTGAGCTGTCATATACAACAGCGTCGGCAACCGATTGGAAATACCACGGAAAAGCATCGTACACATCTGCACTTGATGCCGCAAAATCGTATAAGTTCCGT
>JAFYMA010000063.1 GCA_017556845.1 Clostridia bacterium
CTCTGCTCAGGACCGTAGGAGGGAAGCCAAGTTACGCATTTACCTAACTGCATACCCGTCTTTGCGCACTGCTTGCCGGAGAACAGTATGCCCTGACCGCCAAAGCCTGCAAATAAAATTCTGCTTGTCATATTCTGTATCCTCCTATCAATATCCTGTTGTGTCTTTGTAAACGCCGAGAGGATATATGGGTTTCATTTTTTCTTCGACGAATTTCAAAGCTTCAACGGGTGAAAGTCCCCAGTTCGTAGGACAAGTTGAAAGAACTTCAACGATTGAAAGTCCCTTTTTGTCTATCTGAGCCTGGAAAGCCTTCTTTATCGCCTTCTTCGTTGCTCTTACACCCTTAACGTCATTTACTGCAACACGCTCAGCGTAAGCGACGCCGTCAAGAGTTGACATAAGCTCACATACGTGTACGGGGTGACCCTGAATGTTCTGGTCTCTTCCGTAAGGAGACGTTGTTGTTACCTGACCGAGCATAGTGGTAGGTGCCATCTGACCGCCCGTCATACCGTAGTTTGTGTTGTTTATGAATATGATGGTGATATTTTCGCCTCTTGCGCCGACGTGTACTGTTTCAGCCGTACCGATAGCGGCAAGGTCTCCGTCACCCTGATATGTGAAAACAACGTTATCGGGATGCGTGCGCTTAACGCCTGTAGCAACAGCAGGAGCTCTGCCGTGTGCTGCTTCTATCATATCACACTCGAAATAATTATATGCAAATACTGCGCATCCAACGGGCGCTACGCCGACGGTCTTTCCTTCGATGCCAAGCTCGTCAAGAACTTCTGCTACAAGTCTGTGAACTATGCCGTGCGTACAGCCGGGGCAGTAGTGCATAGGAACATCGGACATAGCGTTGGGCTTTTTAAAAACAACCGACATTATTTGTTACCTCCCATTTCTTCTATCTTAGCCAGAACGTCGTCAACTGTCATTATAGAGCCGCCCGTTCTTCCCAAAAATTCAACGGGCTTTGAGCACTCGATAGCCAGCTTTACGTCTGTTATCATCTGACCCATATTCAACTCTACCGTAAGGAATTTACTTGCTGTTTGGGACAGCTTCTTCAATTCGTCAGAGGGGAACGGTGACAAGGTGATAGGACGCAAAAGACCGACTTTTATGCCCTTTGCTCTTGCAGCAGTAACGGCACTCTTGCAGATACGGGACGTTATGCCGTATGCTACGATAACGATATCCGCATCATCAGTCATAAATTTCTCGTATCTTACTTCGTTTTCGTCTATCTTCTTATACTTTTCATATCTTGCGAGAACTGAATTTTCAAGCTCTTCGGGATTAAGGAAAAGGGAAGTGATGATATTCTTCTTACGCTTGCCCTCGTGGCCGCACGCAGCCCAATCCTTTTCGGGAATATCTTCGCGTTTCTTGATAAGATCAAAGTCTACGGGCTCCATCATCTGACCCAAAGCACCGTCAGCAAGAATGAGAACGGGAATGCGGTATGTATCAGCAATATCAAACGCTTCACTCGTCAGCTCTGCCATTTCCTGAACGGAAGAGGGAGCAAGAACGAACAAATGCATATCACCGTGTCCGAGAGCCTTAGTTGCCTGATAGTAATCTGCCTGAGAGGGCTGAATACCGCCAAGACCGGGGCCGCCTCTCTGTACGTTAAGTATAACGCAGGGAAGGTCACAGCCTACAATGTAGCTTATGCCCTCGCTCTTAAGGCTTATTCCGGGGGATGAAGACGATGTCATGCAACGTGTACCGGATGATGCTGCACCGTATATCATATTTATAGCCGCAACTTCAGATTCTGCCTGCAGGCAAAGACCGCCGACCTTGGGCATTCTTTTTGCCATATACTCGGCAATTTCAGTCTGGGGCGTTATAGGATAACCGAAGTAGTGCAGACAGCCTGCCTTGATAGCAGCCTCGGCAATAGCTTCGTTGCCTTTCATAAGTACCTTTGCCATCTTTATGCCTCCTGTTCCTTTTCAATATCTTTTTCTACCGTAATAACGGCATCGGGACACATAGTAGCGCACATAGCGCACGCAATACAAGAGCCCATATCCGTAACTTGTGCGGGGTGATAGCCCTTTGCATTAAGCACGGAGGTATCAAGCGATACGATTTTTTTAGGGCATGCCACAACGCAAAGTCCGCAGCCCTTGCACCTTTCGGTGTTGAAGGTTACTCTGTTCATAACTCCTCCTAAAATATCTTTTTTGTTATGTTTTGCATAGCAAACACCCGATCGTTGTCAATGACTGTATCACCCATAACGCAGGTGCATTTTATATCCAACCCTGAAATTTTGGAAAACTCATCTGCATAAGCGTACGAGCCTTCTATATCTTCCTTTCGGGTGAATGTACCTAAATTTGAATTGTTGACGCAGCACGTGCAAGAAAGTCTGCTTCTTGACTCGATCTGATGCATTATGTTAAGTGCTCCGTCGGGCGTTTCGGTTATCGTACGGTACATATTGAATACGTATATCATCTCGTATCCGAAATCTTTTATTTCTTTGTTGAAAAAGCCTAATGCGGCAGCGCCGAGACTGTCTCCGCCAACGTCAAATATGCACGTTCCGCCGTTCTTTAAACGGGGAAAGACCGAATAAAC
>JAFYMA010000064.1 GCA_017556845.1 Clostridia bacterium
TACCTTATGTGCACCGTCCATATACTTAACGAGTATCTTATTTGCAAGCGAATAATCAAGGTCAATATTTGCTCCGCAATCGAGCTTGAAGCAAACATCATTTCCCGACTTGGTTATTACACCGTCGAAGAAATTCATCTGCGGTGTTCCGATAAATCCGGCAACGAACATATTGCCGGGGTATCTGTAAAGATTCTGAGGTGTGTCTATTTGCTGTACGAAGCCCGATTTCATAACAACGATACGTGTACCCATCGTCATAGCCTCTACCTGATCGTGAGTAACGTATATAAACGTCGTTTGCAAACGCTCGTGCAAGCGGGATATTTCAGCACGCATTGCCGCACGGAGCTTTGCATCAAGGTTTGACAGCGGCTCGTCCAAAAGGAAGACCTTAGGATTACGCACTATTGCACGTCCGAGTGCAACACGCTGTCTCTGACCGCCCGAAAGCGCCTTCGGCTTACGCTCAAGATACTCAGTAATACCGAGTATTCTCGCCGCTTCCATTACTTTCTCGTGTATTTGATCCTTAGGCATTTTCATCGTTTTCAGAGAAAACGCCAGGTTTTCGTATACGCTCATATGCGGATAAAGTGCATAGTTCTGGAAAACCATTGCGATATTACGGTCTTTAGGCTCACAATCGTTTACGATATCATCGTCTATTCTCAATTCGCCCGCCGTTATATCTTCAAGTCCGGCAATCATACGAAGCGTCGTTGATTTACCGCATCCCGAAGGACCTACAAAAACTATAAACTCTTTATCCTCTATTTCCATGCAAAAGTCATTTACTGCTTTTACACCGCCGTCGTATACCTTATAAATATGTTTCAGCGATAAGCTTGCCATAAAAACTTCTCCTATTTAACAATTATTTCAGTATTACGATTGAGTACGGAGGCAGTACGAGCTGTCCGTCGTTCAACGATGCTTTATCCGAAGCGTTAGCACAAAGCTGTGCGGCAAGTCCCTCAAATCCGAGCGACGCTTTATCCGGTGTTATCTTCTGCTCAAACGAATCAAGATTGACGATCACCGTTATTTTTTCATCGTTGTACTCTTTTGTGATCACGCATACGTAATCATTGCCCATTTCGGGGAAATATTCAACCCTTCCTCTTGCGATAGAAGGATACATATTTCTCAGCTGCATTGCCTTTTTATAATAATTCAGTATACTGTTTTCATCTGCCGACTGTTCTGCAACCGACGGATAATAATAGCTCGTATCATCTATTTTCGTATTTTCAGGCGCAGTATAACACCAGCCGGGATATACTCCGTCCTCCCACAGCATAGCAATACGCTTTGCAGGGTCGGAATTGTTGCCGCCCTTGCTTATCATACCTATCTCCTCGCCGTAATAAACGAAAATACTTCCGTTCATCATAGCAAGGACACCGCCTGCCATTTTGACACATTCTTCGCCCGGCAAAAAGCTGCCCGGACGCATCGTATCGTGGTTACCCAAGAACGGAGCAAGGATACCGTTTGTGTACGTTTTCTGCAGATCGGTCATAAGCGTGCCGAGTGCTTTTGCACTTTGCTGCTTGACAGCCGTAGCTATCGTACCTGTACCCTGCGAGCCTGTGAACAGAAAGAAGCTGTCCACTCCGCTCTGGTAATACTTGTTTATTTCTCCGTCGCTGCCTACCCAAGCCTCGCCTACTATATAGCAGTCCGGCTTTATTTTTTCAGCCTCGGTATTGAGCCACGATAAGAAATCGACGTTTTTCTGAATGTCGCCCGTATAATAACTCGTTACCGCATCAAGACGGAAGCCGTCAACATTGTGATCTGTGAGCCAGAATTTCATAACATTGACTATTTCCGCACGCACCTTGTCACTGTTCAAATTAAGGTCGGGCATTCCGCTCCAGAACTGAGATTCGTAGTAATACGACGTTCCCTGCACCTGAGTGTACTTGCTGAGATTCTGATTTACGAAGTTATAATAATCTCCGTATTCTCCGCCCGGCTTTCCGTTTTCCTTGATATATGCACACGCCTTTTTGAAATAATCAATATCGGTAGACGTGTGGTTTACCACAAGGTCCATAATAACGTTTATTCCTCTTGCGTGTGCCTGAGTTACCAATTCGTCAAAGTCCGCCAGAGTTCCGTATTCAGGATCAATGGCGTAATAATCCGCAACGTCATACTTATGATACGTCGGAGACGGATGGATCGGCATAAGCCATATACCGTTATAGCCCATCTCCTTTATATAATCGAGCTTTGCGGTAACGCCCTTAAGATCTCCTATACCGTCGTTATTCGTATCGAAAAAGCTGTATACGAATATCTCGTAATAATTGCGGTAATTATCGTCGATCACGTTAAGGACTATATCGCCCTGACCGTTATCCGTTTGTGCCTGTGTTTCCGCACTTTCGTTTCCGCCGCAGCCTGCAAGAATTGCAAGGCACAGGAGCAGCGAGAGGGTCCTTGAAAGATATTTCATTATTTTCATTTCATTACCCCTTAACTGCGCCGCCTGTTACGCCCCGAACGTAGTACTTCTGCAACCACATAAACAGTGCCGTTATCGGAACTGCAACGATGACCGCTGCTGCACAGAACGTGGTAAAGTATTCCTGTATCTGCTCACGCTCAAGCCATTTATACATACCGAGTGATACCGTATACATCGCCGTATCGGGAACACCTGACATAATATAAGATACGAATATATAGTCGCACCAGGGAGATATAAAGCTTATAAGAGCAGTATATATGATTATCGGCTTACTGAGGGGAAGAATGACCTTCCAGAATATGCGTGCGCGGCTCGCACCGTCTATTCTTGCCGCTTCGTCAAGCGATTTAGGAACGGTATCGAAAAATCCCTTTGCTATATAATAGCTCAGTGCCGCGCCCGCCGAATATACGATTATAAGGCTTAAAAGCGACTGATAGTTGTTGGGGAGCAATATTTTCAGAAGGAAATACACTGCCGACATACTCATAAATCCAGGGAACATACCCAAAATGAGCATTACGTTCATCATCGGCTTACGAGCCTTGAAGCGTATACGGCTGAATGCATACGATACCGCCAGAGCAAAGCACGTTGTTATAAGACAGCTGCACACTGCAACGAGCAGCGTATTGCCGTACCAGCTCAAAAACTTCGTGTCAAAAAACAGTCTTTTGTAATTATCCAGCGTCCACGTCTGCGGGAAGAACGTAGGACTCCACGCTCCCGTTTCAGCTCGGAACGACTGAACGAACAGATAAATAAGCGGAACGATCCACAGTATTGACAAAGCAGTCAAAAACACCTGACCTACCGTATTTCCGATAGCACGCTTAAGCTTCATACCGCCCTTTTTGCGCTTTGGTATTTTAAGCTCTTCTCTTTCAAGAGCGTCGATAGCCTCCCAATCAGTAAGGGGAGCTGTATTGATCTTTTCGTTCTGATTGTTACTCATTGGAAATTATCCTCCTCCTGTACTGCTGAAGATTTGTTATATACAACGAGTGAGAATACCGCCGAAATAATAAATACGACGATACCTATTACCGATGCGAGCTTATAGTTACGGTCCGCGCCCAATGACAGCTTATACAGCCACGTTATGAGCAAGTCCGTACCCTTTGCGCCGTTTGTATACTTCACTATATCTCCCGGGCCGCCGCCGCTGAGCAGGTAAATTACGTTGAAGTTGTTGATATTGCCTATAAACTGCGTGATAAGATACGGTCCTGTCACGAACATCATATAAGGCAGAGTTATCTTGAAGAACGTACGTGCAGGACTTGCGCCGTCTATTCTTGCAGATTCATAAAGGTCTGCAGGGATATTCATAAGAATACCGCTGCACATAAGCATACTGTAAGGTACGCCTATCCACATATTCACGAGAATTATGCACACTCTCGTTGTATTTATATCAAGACCAAACATCAGATGGTAATCAAACAGCTGTTCAATAAGCTGTGTTATGATACCTCCGCCGCTTCCGAGAGTACCGCCGCCCGTGTCAAGCATTTTTGACATTATCATAAGCGAAACAAACTGCGGTACGGCAATGGTTGCAACGAACAACGTACGGTACAGCTTTTTCAATTTTATGCCTTTTTTGTTGATGAGCATTGCCAGAAGCATTCCGAAGAAATAGCTCGTAAACGTCGCAAATACTGCCCATACGAGAGTCCATCCGAGAACTCGCCAAAACGTATTTCCGAGTGCAGAGCCGCCTGCAAACAGATCTGTGAAGTTTTCAAATCCGACCCATCCGAACAAATGCTCGGGAACCTCGTGGTTTGCATCGTAGTTTGTGAACGCAATGATTATCATCGTTACCAACGGCACGATGGTAAACATAAACAAGCCTACCATAGGAAGCGAAAGCAGAGTGATATGGAACTTACCGTCCATAAATCTGTTAACGTCGTTCTTGAACGAATCAGGTCTTCTGCCTATAATGAGGCTGCGTTCATTTTTAACACTCTCCCTTATAGAAGAAATGTATATTGCGATAAAAAACAGGATAACAAAAAGCGTAAGAATACCGTAAAGGAGTATTTTGAAGGAATTATCTCCCTCTATCTTCACGTATTCACCGAGATTGTCGTCCCAAGTGTCAGAAACGTGTGTTTCCACTCTGCCTATCGAGCCGTGTGATATCATATTCTCGAAAAGCATCAGCACATACTGACCGCCGAACGCCAGCATATAAGAAATAAACAAAACTTCAACGGCGAGATATATAAGACCTCTTACTATCTGACCGCGGAAGATATGGCCAACGCCCATAA
>JAFYMA010000065.1 GCA_017556845.1 Clostridia bacterium
GCTGCAGAGATCCTCGGCAAAAACATTGAAGATCTTAAGATTATAACTTGCCATCTTGGAAACGGCTCGTCGATCACGGCTGTTGACGGCGGAAAGGCTATTGATACATCAATGGGCTTCACACCTCAAGAGGGTATTGCAATGGGTACGCGAAGCGGAACAATTGATCCTACGATCGTACCGTACATAATGAAAAACAAAGGAATCTCTCCCGATGAGATGTCCGATATACTTAATAAGAAATCCGGTATTCTCGGCGTATCAGGTATTTCAAATGACCTTCGCAACTGCCTTGCGGCGGCAAAAGAGGGAAATGAGCGTGCTACTCTTGCCATTAAGATTTTGACAAACGGAATCAAAAAGATTATTGGCTCGTATGTAGCTGAAATGAACGGTCTTGATGTTGTTGTGTTCACAGCCGGAATTGGTGAAAACCAGTACGAAATTCGTAAAATGGTTTGTGAAAACATGAGTGCTTTGGGAATTGAGATCGATAACGATAAAAACGAGAATTTCGAACGCGGAATTCCGTTTGATATAACTGCCGATGGCTCAAAGGTTAAGGTTTTGATCATCCCTACGGATGAAGAATATATGATCGCGCTGGATACACAGCGTATATGCAAGTGAGGTGTAGAAAATGGCACAGTTGACAGAACATGATATCAAAGAAATAGTTGCCAAGGTTATTGGCGCGATGCAGAGTTCTCCCGAGGCTAAAAAAACTTGGGACGCAACACAGTACGGCGGCAGAAAGTTTATCGGCGTTTATGAGGATATGAAATCCGCAATTGATGCTGCAAACAACGGATACAAGGCTGTACGCGCAATGAGCGTTGAAGAGAGAGAGAGAATTATTACCGAAATCCGTAAGCTCACACGCGAAGAGGCTCACATTATGGCTGAAATGGGCGTTGCTGAAACAGGCATGGGCAAGGTTGAGCATAAGAGACTCAAGCATCTTCTCGTTGCAGATAAGACTCCCGGCACAGAGGACATCGTTTCCACTGCAAAGACGGGTGACAGCGGTCTTACGCTTATCGAAATGGCTCCGTTTGGTGTTGTTGGTGCAATCACACCTAGTACAAACCCGAGCGAAACAGTAATTTGTAACTCTATCGGCATGATCGCAGCAGGAAACGGCGTTGTTTTCAATCCTCATCCCAATGCAATCGCAACTTCTAACTATGCCGTTGACCTTGTTAACCGTGCGTGCCGTGCGGCAGGCGGTCCCGAGGTTCTTGTATGCTCCACAGGTAAGCCCACAATGGAGAGTGCTGCAATTATGCAGTCGCACCCCCTTATAAAGCTTCTTGTTTGCACAGGCGGTCCCGGTGTTGTTAAGGCGGTTCTTTCCTCCGGTAAGAAGGCTATTGGTGCAGGTGCGGGTAATCCCCCCGTTATCGTTGACGACACAGCTGATATTATGAAGGCTGCTAAGGATATTATTGACGGATGCACATTTGACAACAACCTTCCTTGTATTGCTGAAAAAGAAGTATTTGCGTTTGACAATATCGCAGACAGACTTATTGACGGTATGAAGCGCGCAGGTGCATATCAGATCACAGCCGCTCAGGCAGACGAGCTTGCTAAGATCGTTCTTGTTGAAAAGACAAAGAAGGACGGAACAAAGACAAAGATCGTAAACCGTGATTGCGTAGGCAGAGATGCTGACGTTATTCTTGCAAAGATCGGCGTAAACGTTGGCAAGGAGATCAGATGTATTATCTGCGAAACAGATTTTATGCACGATTTCGTTCAGGAAGAGCTTATGATGCCTATTCTTCCTATCGTAAGAGTTTCGAATATTGACGAGGCGATTGATCTTGCTTGCAAGGCAGAAGCGGGACGCCGTCATACAGCTCATATGCACTCTAAGAATATCGACAATCTTTCGAGATTCGCGAGAGCCGTTGAAACAACTATTTTCGTTAAGAATGCTCCTTCCTATGCCGGAATCGGATTTGGCGGAGAAGGTCATACAACATTTACTATCGCAGGACCTACAGGCGAGGGTATCACTTCCGCACGTAGCTTCACAAGACAGCGTCGCTGCGTAATGGCAGACAGCTTTAGAATTATTTAACGGAGGACGAAATGGAATACGATGCAAAATTGATATCGGAAATTGTTAGCCGTGTCGTTGCTTCCTGCAATAGCGGAGCACCTGTTAACGATGGCGACGTTCCCGTTGGCGTGTCAAACCGCCACATTCACCTTTCAAAAGCAGATCTTGAAACACTTTACGGTGCAGGCTACGAGCTTACACCCATGAAGGATCTTTCTCAGCCCGGACAGTATGCTTGCAAGGAGCAGCTTACGATCATCGGTCCGTCGCTTCGCTCCATTGAGGGCGTTCACGTTCTCGGTCCGCTTCGTTCAAGCTCTCAGGTTGAGATCTCGAAAACGGACTCTTACGTTCTCAAGGTTAAGCCTCCCGTTCGCGAATCGGGCAAGCTTGCGGGCTCTGCTCCTATCACGATCGTAGGACCGAAGGGAATAGTTACACTCAAAGAGGGTTGCATTATCGCAAACCGTCACATTCATATGGGTGTTGAGGACGGAAAGCGCTTTGGTGTATCCGATGGCGATTACGTTTCCGTTGAGGCTGTTGGCGACGGCAAGAGAACAAGACTTTATGACGTTCAGATCCGTGTTTCCGAAAGCTTCAAGCTTGAAATGCACCTCGATACAGACGATGCAAACGCTTGCGGAATAGGTAACTGCTCAAAGGTTAAGCTTATAAAAGAAAACTGATATGATTAAAGCGAGGATTCCGCATAAGCGGAAATCCTCGCTTTTTCGTTGACAGTGTTTTGTTACTGTGCTATAATTAAAGACGTAATAATTTCAGATTTTGGAGGCGTATATGTTATTTACGGGCGAGCAAAATTTTGCAAAAGATCCTGCAGTCGTAAGATTTAACGGGCGTTATTTTTTGTATTATACGAAGAAATACAAGGAGCTTGGTGGTGGAAATTTGTTTATCGGTGTTGGAATAGCAACGTCAACCGATATGGAAAACTGGGAGATGATTGGCGAGATACCGCTCGAGGAAAAATATGAGGATACGGGCATCGGAGCGCCTGCGGCAATAGTTCTTGACGGAA
>JAFYMA010000066.1 GCA_017556845.1 Clostridia bacterium
CGTCCTTTACGAGATACGCACTTGTAAGCATATCGTATTTTCCCGATATTCCGGATGCTGCAAAGAGCTTGTCAGACGTTATCGTTGAAAGCGACGTGATGCTTATGTCAGATACGTTTTTTCCTGTAACGGCGGCAGATACTATCTTGGAAAGAGCAGGGACGTCAAGCTGTTTTGTTACGTCTTCTGAAACGCTCGTATCTTCCTTTGCAAAAAGGGTAAATATCCTTGTCAGAACGGTTTTTCCGTCAATACTGTTTTTCAGTGTTGCCTGTATGCTGAACTGCCCCGGTGCTCTCGGTGTTATTCTGTTATAAAACAGATCAACACTACCGCTTACAACCGACCATTCAATATCAGACATCGTAGCATCCTGCGGTGTTATCAAGGCGTTAAGCTGTGTTGTTTTACCTACTGTGAATTCTGTCGTATCCAGCGCTATATCCTTTGCAGGAACGAACGGCTTCATAGTTTCTACTTTCACGATGTTGCTTATCATATCTCCGTATACGCAATAGTAATATCTTGTGCCTGTGCCGCTTGCGGAAAAGCTGAATTCTCCATCGTTTGTAGAAGCAATAAGCGAGCCTGATCTTTCAGCGGTATAAGATTCAAACCACTGATATTTTTTGCCTTGAAGCTCTGTTGCGTTTGCCGTAAGGGTAAGTGAATCACCGCTGAATACGGACGTATTATTTGCTTTCAGTATCAAGGATGCGTTTTTGTTCAGTATCACGCCGCTTTTCCTCAAAGTGAAGTGCAATTGACCTTGTGACATTTCGCACGTGAATGTGAATTTACCGTCATCCCCATTTTCGTTTGGCAAAATAAATTCGTTGATCTTCACACCGAGAAGCTCCGTGTCGGGATCTGTAAAAAAGGATATGCGGTCTTTTAATTGCTGCAGTAAGTCTTTTTCGTCGGTTACGGTGCTTGATGAAAACGTGAAAACTCCGTTTTCAATACTGTTTTTAGATGCGTATTCGTCAGCTGAACACATAAAAGTAAACGAAAGTGCAAGCAGTATCAGAATACACACTGATCTTATTATTTTCATTTTTTGCGAATTATCCTCTGTTTATTATTAACAATATGAAACAACTTTAATTTCGTTCATTATATATTATCCGAAAATTTATGTCAAGTGAAAAGTATGTATTGACTTTAAAAAAATATGGATATATAATTATATTATAGACTTTTACAGGAGAAAAAATATGGCGATCAAAACAACTACGGATACTGCCAGACGTATAGCACAGTATATAAGCAGGGCGGGAGCGGTCCGTCAAGTGACGGAGAATTATGAAGATATTACAGCTGACGTATCTGACAGAATACCGTCTGATATGATATCACCCGAATCGGAGGGGATGGAAAGCGAGTATATTCTTAAGTTTTATCGTGAAATAGAAAACAAAAAAACTCTGAATATGCAGACCGTCACCATAGCAAGAAACGGAAAGATCATATCTTGCGGCGAGTTTTATCCGTATAAGGAAAATATTCTTGCAGAGACACATTCGTTCAGTAAATCGGTGATCTCTCTTGCAGTCGGTATGCTTGTTGATGACGGAAAGCTGAGAGTTGATACAACGCTTGGCGAGATATTTGCCGATGATATCAAGGGCTTGCAGATGATAACAACTGCAAAATTAAAAATACATCATCTGCTCACTATGAGTACGGGCGTTTCCTTCAACGAGCTTGGCTCGGTTACGGAAAATGATTGGGTAAAAGCATATCTTTCATCTGTTGTAAAATTCCGTGCAGGAACGGTGTTTGAGTATAACAGCATGAACACATATATGCTTGCTGCCACAGTCGTTAAGCTGAGCGGCAAAAGCGTTTGTGAGTTTTTGGACGAAAGACTTTTTGCCCCATTGGGCATTAAAGAATATTACTGGGAAAAGTGCCCCAAAGGAATTGAAAAGGGCGGCTGGGGCTTGCATATTCTGCCGAGAGATGCAGTGAAGCTCGGCCAGCTTATTATAGATCAGGGTGTATATAACGGAGAAAGAATAATTTCTGAAAAATGGATACGGGAAGCAACGAGGGTGCAGATCAAAACTCCGCCGATAACGGGATCTTACGATTACGGGTACCAGATGTGGATAAGTGAGGATGATGACGAGGTGCTGTTCAACGGTATTTTCGGAAGAAATCTTCATATATTCCGCAAGACGCATATGGTAATTTTTACTACGGCTATGAATGGAGATATTTTTCAAAGGTGCGATCTGTATCCGATAATCAAGAAGTATTTCGGAAAAAGATTTGTTCCTGCAGCTACGCTGCCCGAGGATCCCGGGGCTCTTAAGAGTCTTCGTGAATACGAAAAAATGCTTTCACATCCTCATTCGCTTTACAGACGGATATACGACGATAGCTACAGAAGCGACGGCGAACCGTATTTTACAGAAAGAAAGAATTTCAGCTTTTCATTCGACACTAAGACAACGTGCGGCATAAGCATTTTGCCGACCGTGTCACAGGCTATCCATAATAATTTCCGTAAGGGTATAAGGAAGATTGCATTTACTTTTAATGACGACAGCGTTGAAATAAGTGTGACGGAGAGCGATTGCAAATACGATTTTACAGCCGGGTGCGGATATGCCGCCGAAAGCGTTGTGAAGATAGGATGCCGCGAATATCGCATCGCTTCAATGTGCGAGCTTACGCAGACGGAGGATGACGTTCCCGTAATGAAGCTCAGCGTTTCGTTTTTACAGCTTTCTGATGGCAGGTATATTAAATTCTATTTTGATGAGGATGGACTAACGGCGCAGTTTGACGAATTGCCGGGAGCATTGTTTGCACAGTCGGGACTTGATATGATAATAAGAGATTCAGTTAACCCTTCGCTCGTAGAAAGTGCCCGTCATACCGTCAATTCAAGACTTTTTAAATCAAGGCTTATCAATTTTTTGAACCCTACCGTGAAAAGCAAATAAAGCTTTATATTGACTGAGTTAAAAAAGAGTGATAAAATTAAAATAAAAGATTTCAAGGAGATTTTTGAATATGAAAATGGTAAAGGATAAGGAAATACTCGTAGGTGCGGATTTTGCAGGTTTTCCTCTTAAAGAGGCTGTCGTATCGCATCTGAAGTCAAAGGGCTGGAAGGTAACTGACGTTGGAGTGCGCTCGGAAAACGATAATGATACCGATCTTATGTTCCACAGAGTCGGACTCAGAGTAGGTTCTATGATATCAGAGGGGGAATTCGAGCGAGCGTTGGTATTTTGCGGCACTGGTATGGGTATACATATCGCCGCAAGCAAATGTCCTCATGTTCATGCAGGCGTTGTAGAAAGCGTTCCTGCCGCTTTGCGTGCAATTACCGGTAACGGTGTAAACGTTCTGGCGATGGGCGCATTTTACGTTGCTCCTCAGATGGGTATTGACATAGCAGAGGCATATCTTAACGCAGAGCTTGGCTCAGGATACGAATGGTGGCATAATTTTTACGAATTTCATAAGCTTGCGATAGACGAATTGGAAGCCTTTGACTATGAAAAGTATAAGGCTAACGGCTTCAAGCTTGAGCATTTGGGAGATTACGACCTCGTTCTTGAAACAAAGCCGGAGGATTGATAACTGCGATAAACCGATGTGTGACGCATTTTATACAGTCACACATCGGTTTGTTGTATTCGTGAAAAGTCACTTATATTCATCTGTAATTTAAGATATTTAAAATCGTATATTTATAAGAATTTTTTTGAATTTTTTTGAAAAATTACGGCGTTAGTATTGCAATCTTGCATATTATATGCTATAATTTGCCCAAAACCAATATTTTGGAGGGATATTATGTCATTCAAAACCGAATATCTTGCAGGAGTGTACGAAAAGGTAGTTCGTACAAATCCCGGCGAGACAGAGTTTCACCAAACAGTAAAAGAAGTTCTTGAATCTATTGAGCCCGTTATTGAACAGCGTCCCGACCTCGTTGCAGCAGGCGTAGTTGACCGTATGGTAGAGCCTGAGCGCGCTATATCTTTCAGAGTAGCTTGGGTTGATGATAACGGCAAGGTTCAGGTTAACAAGGGCTACCGCGTGCAGTTTAACTCCGCTATAGGTCCTTATAAGGGCGGCATCCGTTTTGCTCCTTCCGTAAACCTTTCTATAATGAAGTTCCTCGGATTTGAGCAGACTTTCAAAAATGCACTTACAACGCTTCCTATGGGCGGCGGTAAGGGCGGCTCCGACTTCGATCCCACAGGTAAGTCTGACGGAGAGGTTATGCGCTTCTGCCAGAGCTTTATGACAGAGCTTCAGAAGTACATAGGCGCTGATACAGACGTTCCCGCAGGTGATATGGGCGTTGGCGCAAGAGAGATCGGATATATGTTCGGTCAGTACAAGAGAATTCGTGACGAGTTCACAGGCGTTCTTACAGGTAAGAACATCAACAGCGGCGGATCGCTTATCCGTCCTGAAGCAACAGGCTTCGGCGCAGTTTACTACGTTGTTGAAATGCTCAGCAGCCTTGGTGAGTCTATCAAGGGCAAGACGTTTGCGGTTTCCGGCTTCGGTAACGTTGCATGGGGTACTGTAAAGAAGATCACAGAGCTCGGCGGTAAGGTAGTTACTATCTCCGGTCCTGACGGATACGTATATGACGAGGACGGTATCAATACCGAAGAAAAGATCAATTATATGCTTGAAATGCGTAACTCCTGCCGTAACAAGGTTCAGGATTATGCTGATAAATTCGGCGTTCCTTTCTATGCAGGCCAGAAGCCCTGGGGCGTTAAGGCGGATATTCTTATGCCTTGCGCAACTCAGAACGAGGTTGGCATGGTTGAAGCTGAAAAGATCGTTGCTAACGGCGTTAAGTACTACGTTGAGGTTTCTAATATGCCTTCAACGAACGAGGCTATAGCTTACCTGAAGGCAAACGGCGTTGTAGTTGCTCCTTCCAAGGCAGTTAACGCAGGCGGCGTTGCAGTTTCCGGTTTGGAAATGACTCAGAACTCCATGCGTTTGTCATGGTCTGCTGAGGAGGTTGACGAAAAGCTTAAGGGTATCATGAAGAGCATCTTCACTAACTCCGCAAAGGCTGCTAAGGAATACGGTATGGAAGGCGACCTGGTTGCAGGTGCTAACATCGCAGGCTTCCTTAAGGTTGCAGAGGCTATGAAGTGGCAGGGAGTTAACTGATAATATATCAGGTTATAACAAAACGGGTATTTGCGTAAGCAGATGCCCGTTTTTGCGTATTAGAGCGTTGATGCACCGAAAGAAGAATATTTTATTTTGGCTGTTACCGTACAAAAACACCCGATGAAAGAAATTTCTTTCATCGGGTGTTTTTCAGTAATTATGAGTTTAATTTTGATAATCTAATAATGTCAAGCTTATGCTTTGGACATCTGAATATGTCCTGAAGCACTACGTTTTTTTTATTTTACGATATATCTCATGAATATGGGATGGTGGTCGGACGGGAAGTCGCCGTTAACCTTTTCATTGCATACTCTGTAAGATCTCAGATTGAAATCGGAAGCAGATGCAAATACATAGTCAAGTACTCTGTTATCTGCACCGAAGTTCGTAAACGTCGATGCTTCGTATCTGGAAGCGGCATTTTTTGCGCTGTCAACGAAGCCGTTTGAAATTACGTTGTTATATGTAGCTGAGCCGGGAGTTGTATTGAAGTCGCCCGTGAGGATGGTGGGATAATCGCCGTAAGACTTCAAGAAGTTGTAAAGAACGCCGAGCTGCTTTATTCTTATTGCATCGTTCGTATATTCGATGTGCGTGTTAACTACGAGTATCTTTTCACCGTCGTCAATTCTTTGGAGAAGTGCATAAGAGAATATACGGATGTATGAAGAATCGGGGAATTTAGAAACAACGTCAGGTGTTGCGGAAAGCCACTTTGTACCGCTGTCAAGAAGCTTGAAAATGTGCTTATTGTACATAATTGCACTGTGCTCACCGTTAGAACCGCCTTCACGGCCCAAGCCTACGAAGCCGTATGTACCGCCAAGGTTATTCTTGAGGAATGTCATCCAGCTGGGAGTAGCTTCCTGAATACCGATGGTGTCAGGCGTGTAGCTCTTCATGAGGGAAAGAACTCTGTTTGTTCTTGTTGTGTTGAACTGTGCGCAGTATACGTTGAATGTCATTGCAGACATAACGCCCTTGTAATGTTGAAAAGCTGTGCGTTTGTGGAGTTTGATGTCCATATCTGAACGTTTGTCATATTTTCTGTTCCTGCTGCTGCTATATCCAAAACAAAGTTTTCAGACAGTGCAGAACAGAATGTGTATTTGCCGTTAGTTTCATAGATGAACCAACGCTGAGCAGCAGAGTTGTTTCTGGGGGCGATATAAACGTTTGTGCCGTTTGCTGCACCGCCCTGAACTGTAAGAACATAGTTCGTTGCGTTGTTGTTTACGATAATGTAGCTTCCGTCGGACTGACGCTCAAAACGCCATACCTGGTCAGAGTTCTGAGAAGGGGAGTAGATTATTACGTTAGTGCCGGAAACTGCAATGTTCTTGGAAACGTAAGAAAGCGAGATGCTTGCATTGAAGTGTGTACCAAGGTTAGCAGGCTTCTTTACGGGTTCTTCGGGTTCAGCGGGTACATCCGGTACTTCGGGTTCAACAGCAGGAGGTGTTGTAGGTTCTTCGGGCTTTGTATTGTCTTCGGATACGTTAACGGTCGTGATCTTGAACTGCTGGAGCGCCGCGCTTGTAAATGTGCTCATATATACGTTTGCACCTGCGGAAGAGCTTGCAGCTGTAAGAACGCACGTAGTGCCGCACTTTGCACGCAATGTGTAAGAACCGTTCTGGTTTTGGAAGATGAACCAACGCTGTGCGTTTGTATCGTTGCTTGCATAAATGTCAACATTTGCACCTGATGCACGGGAAGCTGCGTAAACGTCAAGAACCTTGCCCGTTGCGTTGTTCGTGATCTTGTAGCTTCCGTCGCTCTGACGTGTAAGCAACCATGTCTGCTTTGCGTTATCGGGGTTTGCCGTAACTACGTTGTCACCGCTTGCGGTGATGTTCTTGTTGCCGGAAACCGTGCTGATAACAACGTTGATGTTTGTGCCGAGGTCAACAACGGCAGCTGTAACACGGGGCTCGTTCACACCGTTGCTTACAAAGTGGTTCATTGCGGCTTCACGGTTAGAGCCGAATGCTGCTTTAAGGTCGCCGTTCTTGGTAAGATAGTAATCAGTGCTGAAAATAGGGCTTGCCTGGCGGCCTTCCTTGACGCCGTAGTTTACAAAGTGATTGTAAAGCTGTGATTCGTTCGTGCCGAATGCGGCTTTCAGATCTGCATATCTGTTGGCGTAATACGTGGCGTTAAAAACAACCGATTTAACGCTTGAAGAAATTGAAGCTGCTGCCATGGACTGCAACGGCAATATTGCAGAAACCATGAGGATCGCCAAAAACAGTGAAGTCAGTTTTGTGATTTTTTTCATAGTAACTCCTTATTTAAATTTTTTTGATACATTATTATTTTACAATTTTATTGCGGTTTTGTCAAGCGAAAATATAATGATATACAAACTTTACATTCTATTAACAATCTGTGACGAATGTATATGTTCTTTTTTGCCCAAAAACAAAGAAAAGCTTTTGTTTTAAAGAAATATTGTATTGTTTATGTTGACGGGTAGGCTTGATAATATTTAAAAATCGTAAAAAATGAAGATGTATACACATAACGAAATCGGGTGCACCTAAGACACCTGACCATATTTATATATCACTTAATGCACTTTTGTTTAACGATCCATTTAACGATCCATTGCATAAAATGCGTTTAGCATCGTTATCAAATTCAATGCTTTGACGGTGGCTTGTGATAATCAAGGCAACGGTCGTTTTATAGTACAAATGTTTACTAACGTCGATAGTAAATTTCTTCATTCGATACAATAAAAAACGAAATTAAGGTGTTTTGGATGATGGATATGAAATATGTCAAGCGTATACGTGATTTAAGGGAAGCACGATCTGACACAGCAGCAGATCGCAGATGTTCTCAATACCTCGCAAACTATGTATGCAAGGTGCGAAAGAGGGGCAAACGAAATATATAAAACCGGTTTGCAATTTGTAAATTTTATGTTAACCGGTGCATTTGATTTGATATTATATATTGACAAAAACATATATGTGTGGTATAATGCCCATTCAGAGATACTGCAAAGTTTCTCCTTGCCGCAGACGCGATCTGCGGACATATGTCCATAAGGAGGTGTAAAGAATATGGAAAAAATTGTACACGATTACGAAACCATGTTCATTGTTGACGCTACACTCGAAGAGGATGCTGTAAGAGCAATAGCTGATAAGTTCAAGGCTCTTATCGAAGCAAACGGCGAAATAGCTGAGTACAGTGAATGGGGCAAGCGCAGACTTGCTTATCCTATCAATGACGTGAACGATGGCTTCTATGTACTTGTTAACTACAAGGCAGAGGCTGCATTCGTTGCTGAATTGGATCGTAACTTCAACATCACAGACGGTATTCTCCGTTCTATGACGATCAAAGCGTAAGGAGTAGTTATGGCTAACTTTAACTTAAACAAAGTTATAATCGCCGGACGCTTAACGGCTGATCCCGAGCTTAAGCAAACACCCAACGGTGTTTCCGTAACCTCGTTTACGGTGGCGGTAAACCGTCGCTTTGCAAAGCCGGGTGAGACCAACTCTGCGGATTTTCTGCCCGTTGTCGCATGGCGTCAGCAGGCTGAATTCATCACCAAGTATTTCAGAAAAGGTTCTTCTATCTGTGTTGTAGGCTCTCTTCAGTCCCGCACATGGAACGATAACCAGGGAAATAAGCGTTATGCTTACGAGGTAGTGGTTGATGAAGCAAGCTTCGTTGATTCCAAAACTGACAATGCGCGTGTACCTACCGCAGCCGAATTTGGTGAGGCGCCACCTATGCCCTCATACAGTTCACAACCGTCAGAGCCTGTAAACTTCGAGGAGTTGCAGGACGATGACGATCTGCCTTTCTGATAAAGGCGGCAAAATAATACGGAGGATATAAAAATGGATAGAGAAAGAAATTTTGATAAGCCCTTCCGCAATAAGAAGAAGAAAAAGGTTTGCCAGTTCTGTGCGGAAAAAGCTGAAAAAATTGATTACAAGGATACCGTAAAGCTTAAGAAGTGTCTCAGTGAGCGCTCCAAGATTCTTCCCAGAAGAATCACAGGCACATGCGCAAAGCACCAGAGAGAGCTTACGGAAGCTGTTAAGCGTGCGCGCCAGATGGCTCTTATCCCTTACATCAGCGACTAAAAGTGTATAAAACATCCCGATACGCAAAGCGTGTCGGGATGTTTGCTTTTTATGCCGATCAAACTTTGCCGAACGTAAATGACGGATATTTCATAATTTAATTCAAAACAAATGCGGACCGCACTTGTAAAAACCAAAACGCCCAATAGAGCATATAATTATGTAAGCAGGCTTATGTTTTGGTGTTTTTTCCCTTGTTGTGAATGAATTTTTACAAATATATCATATTGTATAAATAATAATATGCAATAATGGATATGTAAATTTTGCAAAAACCGATGTTTGGATTTGCACTATGCGCAAAAGGTTGGTTTTTGGGTGCAAGATTTCAAAAACGTATATTCATTTCTTGAAAAGGAGTTTTGATATGGCAAACAAGTATGTACAAAAGTTTGTTGACGATGCAGCAGCTCTTTGCTCACCTGATAAGATAGTATGGATCACAGGTGAAGAGGATCAGCTGCAGGCACTTCGCCGCGAAGCGTGCGAAACGGGCGAAATGGAGCTTTTAAATCACGAGGTACTTCCTCGCTGCTATCTGCACAGAACTGCTCCCAATGACGTTGCACGTGTTGAGCACCGCACACTTATCTGCACAAGCAAAAAAGAGGATGCGGGTAACATTAACAACTGGATGGATCCCCA
>JAFYMA010000067.1 GCA_017556845.1 Clostridia bacterium
ACGGAACTGTGCAGACGAGCTTGTAAATGAGCTTAAGGGCGGACTTTGCCCTGAGGATATGAACCTTGAGATCACAGTAGAGCCGACAGAAACGCTTTGTTCAATATCCCTTGATGAAACGATGGCGCTTTGCAATATGATGCAGGAAATAAAGCACGGCGTTATAAGAATGTCCGATGATATGGAGGGCTTTGTCAGCACCTCTGCAAACGTCGGCGTTGTCAAAATAGAAAACGGAAGCGTTTATATATGCGTTTCCGTAAGATCGGAAAACGACGATGAAAAATACGCCGTATATGAGGAATATGACGCTGTATGCCGTAAATACGGCTTTTCCTGCGAGCAGGGGCAGGGGTATCCGGGCTGGCGCTTCAGAAAGGAATCACGCCTGCGTACTCTTTACGCCAAGGCATACAAGCAGGTGACGGGCAAGGATATAAAGATATCTGCAATTCACGCAGGTCTTGAATGCGGTCTTATAAGCGGAGCTTTGCCGAGCCTTGATATAATCGCAATAGGTCCTGATATGAGCTTCGTTCATACAACAGCGGAATATATTGACATATCATCGTTTGACAGAGTGTTTGAAACGGTGAGGCTCTGTCTTAAAACGGCAATTGAAATATGACGAACGAAAAAGAAAAACAGCTTTACTCACGCTTCAACGGCTTTTTGCTTGAAAAGCTGAGCATCATTCTTAATAATATCCCCGATTTTATAACCGAGGAATTTATGAATGATATTATGCTTGATACGGACGTTTCGCCGCAGGCGCTGTACGCTGCCATTCTTGCAAGGGCAACGGGACTTGATATTGACAATAACCCCTTTCATAACGATCTGTACAAGAAATATTTTTTTGAAATGGTGCATATGCTCGATAACGGGAAATACGAAAACGATCCGTATTATAAAACGGTGAAATTTCCCTGTATCAAGGGTAAAAAATGGTCGCTTTCATACGCTGAATATAAGCCCTATCAGGCGTTTGTGTGTAACGATCTTAAGCAAAAGTCGGACGGCAGAGCAATACCTCAGATAGGCTTTTTTCAAAAGCCGTTCAGATATCCCGTCGTATACGAAAACGGCAGGGAATGGATGAGCATCACTCCTAATGAAATAGAAACGATGGTGCAGGGAATAGAAAGAGCAAACGGCAAGGTGCTGACGTACGGACTCGGCTTAGGGTACTACGCCTTTATGGTGAGCGAAAAGCAGACCGTCAGCTCCGTTACGGTCGTCGAAAGAGATAAAGAGATAATCGACTTATTCAAAAAGCATCTGTTGTGCCAATTCCCGAACGGGCGTAAAATAAATATCGTTCATTGCGATGCGTTTGAATACGCAGAAAAACAAATGATGCACGGAAAGTTCGACGTAGTTTATACAGACTTATGGCACGATCCGACCGACGGTATATCTCTTTATAAAAAAATGAAAGAATACGAGCATCTTTCACCCGACAGTTTGTTTATGTACTGGATAGAGCCGACGATGAAGTATTATATGAAAAAGCAGTAATCAGCGGCGCTTTTCGACAGTTTTTGAATAAGGTATTGACAATTCAGGTCGAAAGGTGTATAATAAGCGAAAATTGTTTAAAAAAACAAGTAACTTTTAAGGAGGAGAATACCAATGGTATGTAACAAGTGCGGAGCACAAAACCCCGATGAAAGCAAGTTCTGCCAGGCGTGCGGAAACGCTCTTGAAGCACAGACGGAGCAAGCGGCACAGACAGAACAGACGGCACAGACAGAACAAGCATCACAAACTTCACAGGCAGCACCTGCAGCAAAGGGCAAAAAGTCAAACAAAATGCTTATTGCTATCGTTGCGGCAGTTGTTGTAATAGGATTGCTTATAGGCGTTATAGGCGTTATTGCGATCGCAAATTCAGGCCCTGACAGCTATATCAAGGGCGACTATTCCGTTATTTACGATGAAGAAAGCGACGAAAGCGCAGTTATTTACGCAGGTAAGATAATTGCTGAAAAGATCGAGGGCAAAATAAGCCTCAGAGAAAGCCTTGACGGTACGGTGGCAGTATACAAGGATTCCGATGATTCTCTGTACAGCATCACAAAGTCAGGCACAAAGAAGATCGTTGACGAGGCTGCATCATTTGAGCTTTCCGATAACGGTGCAAAGCTCGTTTATACTGATGTAGACGGTACATCGTTCCTTTACGATATGAAAAAAGGCGACAAGAAGTCCATCACGGACGAAAAGGCTCAGCAGTGGGTATTTTCACCTAACGGCGATGCTTTGGCTTATCACGTATTGAACGTTCCCGAAGACGAGACAGAAGCAGAGGATGAGATCACAGAGGACGAGGATGAGCCCCGTGTTCTCACATATGTATTCTACAAGGGCAAATCAACGAAAGTAGGCGAGGACAGCGTTGTTTTAGCTCTTTCCGATGATTGCAAGTATATTTACTACGGTAAAGTTGATTTCGATGAAAACGGATATGAAGAAAGTGTAGCTCTTTACGTTACAAATCTTAAGGGCGAAAAGACGAAGATATCCGCAACTGCAAATGATGCGCCCGTGTTCAACGCAGATCGCACGCAGATGCTCTTTAACGATGAAAGCGGCAAGTGGTACGTTTCCGTTAAGGGCGGCGAAAAGATAAAGATCGACGGTGTATCATCATCCGTTTCATCGCTTTTCGTTATTGACGGCGTAAAGCAGACGGAAAAATTCCAGAACAACTATTTCGTAGGATATTCTGACGGCGAATACGCTATCTACAAGGTCAATAAGAAGTGGTCCGCAGAAAAGCTTGCAAGCGGTATTGACTCTTACAAGACGAGCGACGACGGCAAAACGATATACTATATTAAGTCAAATAAGCTTTATATACTCGGCAACGATGAAGCGATAGAAGAAGACGTTAAGGGCTTTAGCCTTACATCAGACGGAAAGGCAGCATACTTCAGAACAGAGGACGATACCCTTTACTATAAGAAGGGCAAGAAGGCTAAGAAGCGTATTGCAGACGATGTTAAGACAGCTTATATAACGCACGATGATACTGTTCTTTTCCTTGATGAAGACGGCGCACTCTTCTCCTCTGTCAACGGCAAAGCACCCAAGAGCGTTGGCACGGATATAGAAAACGTATATATCCGCCACGATTACACGTATTTCATAGGCGACTATGATGCAGGTGAGGGTAACGTATACCTTGCAAAGAGCAAGGCAAAGTTCCAGAAGATCATCAGCAATATTACGTTATCCAAGTAATATAAAACGGCACAAACAGACTCGGGCAGTACCGAGTCTGTTTTATTTTATTGCTCTGTACTCTTGTTGACACAGAATGCGTTTTGTGATATAATAACGCAGGATAAGATACGATATAAATAAACTTCCGAGGTGTGAAATGATAAAGCTGATACAGCCGCAAAACGGTGCTTTTGTTGAGCTTATGACCGCAAAGCAAAAGGAATTTTTTAATATGGACAGATCGGACATCGTGCCTGACAGCGTTCAGTGGGACGATCTTAAAAAAAGCAACGACAGGGATAACAGCCAGCCTCTTTCGGTCCGTTTTTCTTGGCAGGAATATAAAAGCGTTCGTCTTTCGCTGTGGGAAGAGGGGAAGGAAGAAAAGACCTTTAATTGCTGCGGCGGTGAATTTGAAATTCAAAATCTGCTCGTCGACACGCGCTATTTCTGGTACGTTGAGTCAGAATGTGACAGATCTGAAATATACAGCTTTACAACGTCACCGTTATGCCCCAGATGGATAGCACTTGACGGAACGACTAACGTAAGGGACTGCGGTGCGTGGCGCACGGCGGATGGCAGAGTCGTTCGCCAAGGGCTTTTGTACCGCGGTGCAGAGCTGAACAATCACGTTAATATCACCGAAAAGGGAATAAAAACGATGAAAGATCAGCTTAAAATAAAGACCGTTCTTGATATAAGAGGGCTGTGGGAGCAGGTCAGCAACGTGTACAACGGAAGATACTTCAATATTCCCGTTTTGCCGTACGCTGAGTATCTGAGCGACAGGGAAACGAATAAAAAAATATTCGATATACTGTCAGAGCCCGATAATTATCCGATCTATTTTCATTGCTGGGGCGGAGCTGACAGAACGGGAACGATAGCCTTTTTGCTTAACTCTGTGTTGAACGTGCCGCTTTGCGATCTTATAAACGATTATGAGGCAACGAGCCTTTCGATATGGGGCATACGTTCAAGAAATACCTCACTGTTCGATGAGTTTTTGAAGGCTCTCGATCTGTACGAGGGAGATACGGTAAACGAAAAGGCAACGAGCTTTATGCTTTCAAGCGGTGTTACGCAAGCACAGATAGAACGTATAAAAGAAATACTTCTTGAATAAAAAAATACGCCCT
>JAFYMA010000068.1 GCA_017556845.1 Clostridia bacterium
AGAATCCCAAGATAAGACAGAAGCTCCGCGTAGTATTCCTTGAAAACTACTGCGTATCAGCAGCGGAAATACTCATTCCGTCTGCAGACATAAGCCAGCAGATCTCTCTTGCCGGTAAGGAAGCAAGCGGTACGGGCAATATGAAGCTGATGATAAACGGTGCTGTTACTATCGGTACTCTTGACGGAGCAAACGTGGAAATGTACGAATCACTCGGCGATGAAAACTTCTTCCTGTTCGGTATGACGGCAGACGAGGTGGACAAGGTATGGCGCGAGGGATATAAGTCAAGCACATATTACAGTGCAAGTCCGATACTGAAGGGCGTTGTGGAATCGCTCAACAAGGGCTTCAACGGATTTTCATTTGCTGATTTCTCCAACTATCTGCTCTTTGACGGTAATATTTCCGACCCATATATGTGCTTTGCTGATTTCAATTCCTACAATACAGTTCACAACCGTATGGATCTTGCGTACGAGGACAGAGCATCGTGGCTTTCAATGAGTGCCGTTAACATTGCATCCGCAGGCAGATTTGCTGCAGACAGAGCCGTCAAGGAGTATGCTGATAATATATGGGGACTTACACAGGTAACTGACTGATATGCTCCCGTTTCATATAGATCAGTATTCGCCGTTTACAGTTAAAAAGACGGTTCTTTCAAATACAAGCTATAATTGCGCATTTGAGGAGGGGAAGATAAAAATTTCCCTTCTCTGTCCGCGTATATACTGTCTTAACGGATGTTATCTGAAGCTTGATCACGATTTTGAAAGCAAAACAGACGTAGTAAAAATGCGTTATTGCGGTATTGAGGACGGATGCGATCTTTATACCTGCACCGTTTCACCGTGTACGGGACTGTACTATTTTTATTTCACCGCACTGTGCGACGGCAAGGAATACACGGTGGAATCATGCGGCGATGAAAAGCACGGCCGTATAACAGAAGAATATCCCGACAAGTTCCAGCTTATGATCTACAAAACTGAATACACTCCTGTCAAATGGTTTTCAGACGGAGCGATGTATCATATTTTCGTTGACCGTTTTTGCAGATCGGACCGCAAGATCCCCGTAAGAGATGATGCGGTAATGATAAACGATTGGTACGGCGGAAAGGTCGAATATGCAGAATACCCCGGACAGCCTTTGAAAAACAATACGTTTTTCGGCGGCGATCTGTACGGAATATGCAGTAAGCTGGACTATCTTTCGTCTTTAGGTATAACAACGCTCTATTTATCTCCCGTATTCAAAGCATACTCCAACCACAAATACGATACGGGTGATTATACGGCAATAGACGAAATGTTCGGCGGTCAGAAGGCTTTTAAAAAGCTCGTTAAAGAAGCCCATAGCAGAAATATGAAAATAATTCTCGACGGAGTTTTCAATCACACGGGCGATGACAGTATATATTTCAATAAATACAAAAAGTACGATAGCTGCGGTGCTTACAACGGCAAGGAAAGTCCGTATTACAGCTGGTACGACTTTTCCGAGTATCC
Organism: Clostridia bacterium; assembly: GCA_017556845.1. GTDB lineage: Bacteria > Bacillota > Clostridia > Oscillospirales > CAG-272 > RGIG7213. The sequence goes on from JAFYMA010000068.1 coordinate 1,515, forward strand.
CGATAAATATAGAAGCTGGTGGGGCATAAGCATTCTTCCCTCTCTTAATCATACGCGTTCTTCACTGCGTGAATTTTTGTGCGGTGAAAACGGAGTTATCAGATATTGGCTGCGTCAGGGTGCTGACGGTTGGCGGCTTGACGTTGCTGACGAATTGCCCGAGGATCTGCTTTTTGACATAAAAAAGGCAGCCGATGCAGAAAAGCCCGGATCACTCGTTATCGGTGAGGTGTGGGAGGATGCTTCCAATAAAATAGCATATTCCTCAAGAAGACACTATTTTTCCGGCAAGGCTCTGGACGGAGTAATGAATTATCCGCTCAGAAACGCCGTCATATCGTATTCCAAATACGGCGATGAGTGTGCAATGAATTATGCCTTGACGATACTTTCACGCCATTATCCTCAGTATTCCTTATTGAATACGATGAACTTTCTGGGAACACACGATACGGAAAGAATTCTGACCGTTCTCGGCGGTGAGGATGCCGCCAATGCATCAGGCTCACAGCTTTCGGAAATGAGAATGACGCCCGAGCAGCTCAAGGAAGGCAAAAAGCGTTTACGCTTTGCTTTTGCGCTTTTAGCTTGCTGTCCCGGTGTTCCTTGCATATATTACGGTGACGAGGCAGGCTGTGAGGGTTACCGTGACCCATTCAACAGAAGACCGTATCCGTGGGGAAAAGAGGACACAGAGCTTGTTGAGTATTTTAAAAATATTCTTAAAATGAGAAAAAAGCACAAAGCGTTAAGAGGCGGAAAAACCGACGTTGTATATGCCGAAAACGGTGTTCTGGTTTTCAGACGTTATATCGGAAACCACGGCGTTTTGTGTATATTCAACGGCAATCAATACAATAAATGCGTTTATGTCGGTGGCGAAAAGCTCATGCTTGACGGTATGTCCTTTACACTGAAGGAATACGCGGAAAGGAATAAATGATATGGTAAAGCTGATAAGACAAGGCGTTGTTTACAGCAAGGACAAGGGTATTGAGATATCTGCCCTTTCTCCCGACGTTAAAGAAAGTGCAAAAAAGAAAACGATAGCATATCCGATATTATCCTCGCACAGCGTAACGAGCGGCGATGAACTGAAAATAAAATTCGATGCTATGGCTTCGCACGATATAACGTACGTCGGAATCATACAAACGGCAAGAGCGAGCGGACTTAAGGAATTTCCGATTCCCTACGTTCTTACTAACTGCCACAACTCACTTTGCGCAGTAGGCGGTACGATAAACGAGGATGACCACGTATTCGGTCTTTCTGCTGCCAAGAAATACGGCGGAATTTACGTTCCCGCACATCAGGCAGTCATTCACTCTTATATGCGTGAAATGATGGCAGGCTGCGGAAAGATGATAATCGGATCTGACTCGCATACAAGATACGGCGCTTTGGGAACTATGGCAGTAGGAGAAGGAGGCCCTGAGCTTGTAAAACAGCTTCTTGGAAGAACTTATGACGTTAAGCGTCCTGAGGTCATCGCCGTATATCTTACCGGCAAGCCAAAAGCGGGTATAGGCCCGCACGACGTTGCTCTGGCACTTATCGGGGCAACATTCAAAGACGGCTTTGTAAAAAATAAGGTTCTTGAATTTATCGGTGACGGTATCGGCAATCTGCCGATAGAATTCCGTAACGGTATAGACGTTATGACGACCGAAACAACGTGTCTTTCTTCTATCTGGATGACGGACGAAGAAACCAAGAGATATTTTGAGCTTCACGGACGCGTTGAGGATTATAAGCCTTTGTCACCTGAGGACGGGGCATATTATGACGGAGCAGTTATAATAGATCTGTCGAAGATGGAAAGCATGATCGCTTTACCTATCCATCCGTCAAACACTTACACGATAAAGGAATTTAACGAAAACGCACAAGAGATACTTGCAGAGGTTTCAAAGAAGGCTGCAAAGGAGCTTGGCGTTTCAGGATTTGATCTTACGGGCAAATACCACAACGGCGGCGTTTGGGCAGACCAGGGCGTAATTGCCGGCTGTGCAGGCGGTATTTTCGACAACGTATGTGCCGCGGGCGACATATTAAGAGGAAAGAGCACGGGTTGTAACGCCTTTTCCCTTTCCGTATATCCCGCAAGCCAGCCTGCGTATTTACAGCTTATGCGCAACGGTATATGCACAGATCTTATGTCTTGCAGTGCAACGCTTCGCACGGCATTCTGCGGTCCTTGCTTCGGTGCAGGTGATGTTCCTGCAAATAACGGTCTTTCATTGAGACATACAACGAGAAACTTTGCAAACAGAGAAGGCTCAAAGCCCGGCGAAGGACAGATCGCATCCGTCGCACTTATGGATGCACGCTCTATTGCGGCAACTGCGGCTAACGGCGGAAAAATAACTGCCGCCACCGAAATTGACGTTCAGTACAATACTTACGAATACAAATTCGACGATACGGTATACAAAAACAGAGTTTACTTCGGATACGGAAAGGCAGATCCGAGGCAGGAGCTTATACTCGGTCCAAACATCACAGACTGGCCCGAAATGTATCCTCTTTCCGACAATCTTCTGTTAAAGGTCGCATCTTATATAACCGACCCTGTAACAACGACGGACGAGCTTATCCCATCGGGAGAATCCTCATCGTACCGTTCAAATCCGCACCGCTTGTCAGAGCTTACTCTGTCAAGAAAGGACCCGAAATACGTCGGTAACGCAAAAGCAATACGCACTATCGAATATGACAGAAGAAACGGCAAAAAGGTATTTGAAGGCGAGCTTTCCGATATTGCAGCAAAGCACTCTTTAACAGAGGAAAACTGTATGCTCGGAAGCGTTATTTACGCAAACAAGCCCGGTGACGGCTCTGCCCGCGAGCAAGCGGCATCATGTCAGAGAGTTCTCGGCGGAAGCGCAAATATTGCATTGGAATACGCAACGAAGCGTTACAGGAGCAACGTGATAAACTGGGGAATGATTCCCTTCACCGTTGACACAGCGCCCGAAATTGCCGTCGGCGATTACATCGTAATACCGAATATCAAAAAGGCGGTTCTGGAAGATGCACCGACAGTCACAGCATACGTTTACGGAAGCAATAACGCTTGTATCGAGCTTACTATGCCCTCACTTACAGACGATGAAAGAAAGATCATTCTTGCAGGCTGTCTGATCAATTTCTACAAATATTAATTAACTGAAAATTATCATAAATTATATTTTTAAAGTTTCATTTTTTCCTTGATATTAACTCAAAAATGTTGTATACTTTCAGTAAATACGATATTATATTTAATATTAAAAAAATTGGAGGATAAAAAAATGGCAGTAAAAGTTGCTATTAACGGCTTCGGCCGTATCGGAAGACTTGCTTTCCGCCAGATGTTCGGCGCAGAAGGCTATGAGGTTGTAGCTATCAACGACCTTACAGATCCCAAGATGCTTGCTCATCTTCTCAAGTATGACACAGCACAGGGCAGATACCTCGGTCACACTGTTGAATGTGATGAAAATTCCATCACAGTTGACGGTAAGAAGATCACTATCTACAGCGAAAAGGATGCCGCTAACCTTCCTTGGGGTGAAATCGGTGTTGACGTTGTTCTTGAGTGCACAGGCTTCTACACTTCTAAGGCTAAGGCACAGGCTCACATCGACGCAGGTGCAAAGAAGGTAGTTATTTCCGCTCCCGCTGGTAATGACCTTCCTACGATCGTATTCAGCGTAAACGAGAATACTCTTACAAAGGATGACACGATCATTTCCGCTGCATCCTGCACAACAAACTGCTTGGCTCCTATGGCTAAGGCTCTTAACGATTATGCTCCTATCCAGAGCGGTATCATG
>JAFYMA010000008.1 GCA_017556845.1 Clostridia bacterium
AAGCCTTAAAAAATCGGATCTCCCGAATGTATGGGAGATCCGTTTTTAATTATATTTTTTTATTACTATCCGCAATTTTCCGCTTCTCGTTGTGCTGTCGGTGACGTGTGAAAATATAAATCTTCCGTAGCCCCTTACGGAAACTATGTCGTTTTCCTTTAACGGTTTGTGATTTTGTGACAGCTCGGCGCTGTTGATGAATACCTTGCCGCCCTGTATCAAAGATATGGCATCGCCCCTTGATATGTTGTATACCGATGAAATAACGGCGTCAGTTCTGTTGCCTGCTGAAATTATTGTCATTTCCTCAGGCTGCGCTATTGCAAACGGCGGAAGGGCATCAACCGTCGTACATTTCACCTTCGTGTTTTTCACCGTTTCGAGCTCTGATATAACGTACTGAGCCATATTTTCCATTATGAACACGAAGCACGTGTTTTCGTGTATTATAAGATCGCCGAGAACATCTCGCTCAATGCCCGTATTAATAAGCGCACCGAGATAGTCACGGTGGGTAAGAGTGTCTGCAAATTTCGGCGCTATCGGTGAAATATTGAGCCACACGGCAGGCAATTCAAGCTCTTGTCCATACAGATATTCCTCACCGAATACGGCTATTTTGCGCTCTGCGCCGTCATAACCGCCGCAAAGACGGCTGAACGGTATTCCGCTTTTTAAAAGCAGGCTTTGCATCTGAAGATCAAGAAAGTCGGAAAATACGACGGAATATATCTTTTCGCATCTGTTTGAAAGCTCTTCAAACCGCTTGATTATGATGTTGTTGTTTTGCAAAAGATCACCTCGTAAAAATTATATATCGTTTGATTCAAAAAGTCAACCGTAATATCAGAATTAACAAACAATCTATTGTAATGCGGTAAATTTTGGGCTATAATAAAGATAGCGAAAGCAAAAAAAATTGAAAGGAACGTATTCAAAATGAACAGATTTGTACTTAATGAAACGTCTTACCACGGTGCAGGAGCTATCACATCTATTCCCGAGGAGATCAAGGCAAGAGGATTTAAAAAGGTATTCGTAGCCTCAGACCCCGATCTTGTAAAATTCGGAGTTTGTGCAAAGGTTACAGACCTTCTTGAAAAAGCAGGTATACCCTACACGCTTTTCACCGATATAAAGCCCAATCCCACTATTGAAAACGTTCAGGCAGGTGTCGCTTCGTTCAAGGAGTGCGGCGCTGACTGTATCGTTGCCATCGGCGGCGGATCGTCGATAGATACGGCAAAGGCGGTCGGAATAGTTATCGCTAACCCCGAATTTGCTGACGTACGCTCGCTTGAGGGAGTTGCTCCGACGAAAAACAAGTGCGTTCCTATCCTTGCAGTTCCTACAACGGCGGGAACGGCGGCAGAGGTTACGATAAACTACGTTATAACAGACGTTGAGAAAAATCGCAAAATGGTTTGTGTTGACGTTCACGATATTCCCGTCGTGGCATTTATCGACCCTGATATGATGTCAACTATGCCCAAGGGCTTGACAGCCGCTACCGGCATGGACGCGTTGACTCACGCAATTGAAGGATATATAACGAAGGGTGCGTGGGAGCTTTCCGATATGTTCCATCTGAAAGCTATCGAGATCATCTCAAGAAGCCTCAGAGCAGCAGTTGAGGGTACAGCAGACGGCAGAGAGGGTATGGCTCTCGGTCAGTACGTTGCAGGTATGGGATTTTCCAACGTAGGACTTGGTATAGTTCACTCAATGGCGCATCCGCTCGGCGCTTTGTACGATACGCCCCACGGCGTTGCAAATGCAATAATACTTCCTACGGTTATGGAATATAACGCATCTGAAACGGGCGACAAGTATAAGTATATAGCGCAGGCTATGGGTGTTCAGGGAACGGAAAATATGTCAGCCGATGAGTATCGCAAGGCGGCAGTTGATGCAGTAAAGAAGCTGTCACTTGACGTCGGAATACCTGCCGATCTTAAGGATATCGTTAAAAAAGAGGATATTCCTTTCCTGGCACAGTCCGCTTATGACGATGCGTGCCGTCCGGGAAATCCGAAGGATACGAGCGTTGCAGACATCACAGCACTTTACGAATCGCTGATGAAATAAAAATAAAAAGAGGTTACTATGAAGATCATTACGGGCAGTGCAAGAGGCTGTGCGCTTACCACTCTTGAGGGAGAGGAAACACGCCCCACCCTGCAAAGAGTAAAGGAAACGATTTTCAGCTCGATACAGTTTGAAATAGAGGGCAGAAGCGTTCTTGATCTGTTTGCAGGATCAGGTCAGATGGGGCTTGAGGCTTTGTCAAGAGGGGCAGAGAATGCAGTTTTGTGCGATATGTCAAAGCAAGCGTGCGATATCATACGCCAGAATGCTCAGAAGACGAAGCTGTATCAGAAATGCAAGATAATGAATCTTGATTATAAGGAGTATATCAGGGCGGCGTCAAATTCAGGACGGAAATACGGAATAATATTTCTTGATCCGCCGTACGCATCGGACATCCTGCCCGACGCGCTTGAAAGGCTGTATAAGTCGGATATGGTGCAGGACGATGCAATAGTCCTGTGCGAAACGGAAAGTGAGACGTTCCTTGCCGCCAATCCGAAAATACTCGAAATGTACGATGAGGTCAAAACGTACAAATGCGGTAGAGTATACTACTACCGATTGAAAAAGAAATCATAAGAAAAACGCTTCCTTGCCGTTTTAACGGTTTGGAAGCGTTTGTTTTTTGTTTTAAAGACCTAACAGTTTTTGTGCCGATGCACCGAGAATGTCGGTCTTTTCTTTTTCCGTCAATGGCATAGAGCGGATATTTTCTATTTCCTTTTTCGCATTGCTCCACGGACTGTCAGAGCCGAAAAGTATCCTTTCGCTGCCGTGGCTTTTTACGATGCGTATAAATTGCTCCGCTTTGTAATATTCCGTTCCCATAGACGTATCAAGATAGATGCTTGTGCCTGCAAGGTATTTTTCAACGTCGTCCCACTGTGCGTGTCCGCCTAAATGCGCGGCGATGATAACTCCGCCCTGCATTTCGTCAATTACCGCCCTGAACGCCTTGGGGCTTGAACGGAACGGTGCTTTATACGCCGGGTCTGCCCCTGCGTGAAACATCAGCATAAGTCCCTTTGATAAGGCGTAATCGTATAATTTCAGCATATTTTTATCATAAACGTCGAACGATTGATATTCCGGATGCAGCTTTATACCCTTCAAGCCGAGATAACAAATGCAGTCAATATCCCTTTTGTAATCGTCCGTTTGCGGATGTATTCCGCCGAATGATATGATCCTGCCGTCAGTTACGCTTTTTGCAAACTCATTCGTGCGTTCAAATTGCGATATCTTCGTCAGAACGGGCATAGCTACGGAAACGTCTATGCCCCATTCGTCCATTTTTGACAAGAGCTCACCTTTTGAGCCGTACGTTACGGGATCATAAAGATAGTCTATCTGCTCTGCCAATGACGTTATTGCCCGCTTTGCTATTTGATCGGGAAAAATATGCGTGTGAAAGTCTATTATCATTTGTTTTCGTTCATCATAACGTTCAACCATTTGACTGACATATCGAACCATACCTCAGCCTCACGGTTTATGAACATTTCGCCGTTGAGAGATGTTTGCTCATTTGAAAGGGAAAGACCGTGACAGCCCTTCGTGAATATATGCATTTCAAACGGAACGTTATTGCGTCTTAACGCGCTTGCCATAAGAAGTGAGTTTTCAACGGGAACACAGTTATCCTCAAACGTGTGCCAGATGAAAGCGGGGGCGCTTTGCGCGTGAACCTGGTTTTCTATTGAGTATTTTTCAACACCGTACGTCTTTGCCATCTTATCGCCTATGACGTTATCAATGCTTCCTCTGTGAGCGTGCTTACCGCCCGTTATAACGGGATATGCAAGGACAGTACCTGCAACCTTGCCCTCGTCTGCGGTAAAGCCGCACTGCTCTTTAAGCTCCTCGTCGTTCCAGAACGTGCCGAGCGCCGCGCACAGATGGCCTCCTGCGGAAAAGCCTACGGCAAATATCTGCTGTGGGTCAATATTGTATTCCTCTGCGTGATCCTTTATGAATTTTACGGATAATAATGCATCTATCAGAGGGCGGGGAAATGCAGCCTTGCTTTTCAGTGAGTATCTTAACACGAATGCGTTAAAGCCCCTGTTCATATACGCAAGTGCTATCGGCTCTGCCTCTCTGTCAGAGCATACCTCGTAGCCGCCGCCGGGCAAAACGAGCATACAGGGGCGCTTTTTGTATGTGTATTCGGGCGATCTGTCGTGCAGATAGCTTGTGAGAACGACGCTTTCGTCAGACGGAATTGGATAAAAGACTTTTTCGTGTATCATTTTAAATTCTTCCTTTCAGTTATTCAAAAATATCTTCATCGACCTGCTGTAAGGACGGATAAATAAAATCTGCTCTTGCATCCGGGCTTGCCTGCAACGCTTCTTCCTCTGTTGCCTCGCCCGTCAAAACGAGAGTGCTCGTTATTCCGTGCGATGCACCCATTGCAATATCGGTATACAGTCTGTCGCCGAATATGCACATATCGCTTTTATCAACGCCCGTTATTTCGCATATCATATCGACCGTTTCTCTGTGCGGCTTTCCGAAATATCGGGGGCTTTTGCCGGTTGATGCTGTAACTGCGGCACATATAGCACCGCTGTCGGGGATATATCCGTCCTTTACAGGACAGTTGAGATCGGGGTGAGTTGACAGAAATTCAGCACCGTTGCGTATAAATCTGCAAGCGTGGTTCAATTTGTCGTATGTAAGAGTCTTATCAAAGCTTACAACTACTATATCTGCGTTTCCTCTTTCGTCCGTAAGCGGAACGCCGTAAGTGCAAAAGCACTCCTCAAGCTCGGGTGTGCCGAGAAGATATACGCTCTTATCCTTTCTGTATCGGGTGAGGAAGGCTGCACAAACGTCGGCAGATGAAAGTATTTCGTCTTTAGTCGCTTCAAAGCCCATTCTGTTGAGCTTGTCAAGATACACCCTTACGTTCTGCGATGCGTTGTTAGTGAAGAAAAGCACTTTTTTCCCCGCTTTTCTCAGCTTGTGAATGAACGTCACGGCAAACGGAAAAACGGTATTTTCAAGATACACCGTGCCATCCATATCAAAAATATACAGCTTTTTATTTTTCAGTATTTCGTTCATTGTCTTTTACCGTCCAACAGAGCCGTTCCTATTACAGTGCCGAACTCGGAATTTTTGGGTATTATGAAATTCACTCCGAAAAGGGAGGAAAGCTCCTTGAATATTTCTGTTGATTGCGGTATTCTCGTCATGTGTCCTGTGAGGACTATATCCTTTATGCCGTGCGTTCTTGCGGCAAAAATGCTCATCATTCCCGCCGTTTCAAATACGAGGTTGATAAGTCCTAAGGCAATGTCGCCCTTCGTTGCAAGATCGCTCAGCTTGCCGAAGTTTGCCGCCGTTATGTTGTCTGAAAGACCGATGTCCTTCTGCGTCATATCCTTTACACGCAGATCGACGTGCTCTATATTTCCCTCGGCTGCCAGCATTACCGTCGATTCGATGCTGTCAACGCCGAGTATCCTTTTGGAAAGGCCCGACAGCGTACCGCCGCCGACTCCCGTACCGCCGAGGTATTCAAAGGCGTAATTGCCGTTTTTCATCGTTGCGTGTGTTATCGACGTACCGGTTCCCATGCTTACGACTATTGCATCGTCAAGTCCGGACAGATACAGTCCGCCGAGACCTACGCTTTCAAATTCGGGAACGTGACAGCATTCAAGGCCGTATATTGGCTTTGAAAGGAATGAAGAGCCTACGCCCGTTATCATTACACGCTTTATGTCGGAAAGCTCAAGCTCGTTTTCCTGAGTGAATTTTCCGAACGCACCGTATACCGACGTTATAGGGTCGGTCGCTTTTACAGACGTCGGCATTATGAGATTTTTATTTTCGTCAAAGCCGACTATTTTCGTAGTGCTTCCGCCTACGTCTATTCCGATCACAGTTTTCATACGGTGCTCCTTTATGCGTTGAGGTATTTTTCCTGCTTTTCGGTCAGAACGTCTATTTCGTCCCCGCAGGCTCTGAGCTTTTCAAGCGCAACGTAGCGGTCGATTTCCTGCGGAACGCTGTAAAGATCAACGGGCATATTTTTGCCGTTCTTTGCAAGATATTCAAGGCATTTAGCCTGAATTGCAAACGACATATCCATAATTTCCGCAGGGTGTCCGTTGCCCGATGCGAGATTTACGAGTCTTCCCTCGGCAAGAAGATTTATTATTCTTCCGTCGGGCATCTGATAGCCCGTGATATTTGGTTTTCTTTCCCAGACTTTTACTGCCTTTTTGCAGAGTGCCTTTTTGTCTATTTCAACGTCGAAGTGACCTGAGTTTGCAAGAAGAACGCCGTCCTTCATACAGTCAAAATGCTCTGCCGTTATTACATCGCAACAGCCCGTAAGAGTTACGAAAAGATCGCCTAGGGCAGCCGCCTTTGCCATAGGCATTACCGTAAATCCGTCCATTTTAGCTTCGAGTGCCTTTACGGGATCTATTTCCGTTACGATAACGACGGCACCCATACCCTTTGCGCGCATTGCAAAGCCCTTGCCGCACCAGCCGTAGCCGCCGACAACGACGGTCTTACCTGCTATTATGAGGTTTGTTGTGTTCATTATTCCGTCCATGGTCGATTGACCTGTGCCGTAGCGGTTGTCAAAAAGATGCTTGCAGTCTGCATCGTTTACATCCATCATCGTGTAGTCAAGCTCTCCGCGAGCTTTGCGTGCTTTAAGACGGTGAATGCCCGTTGTCGTTTCCTCGCATCCGCCGATGAGATTTTTTCCGTACTGTCTGCACTTGCCGTGAAGAAGATTTATAAAGTCGCCGCCGTCGTCGATTATAAGATGAGGGCAAAACGACAGCGTTTTTTCAAGGTGACGCTCATAATCCTCGTCGCTTACGCCGTGAATTGCATTTACCTCAAAGCCGAGATGTGCAAGACCTGCTGCAACGTCGTCCTGCGTTGAAAGGGGATTGCAGCCCGTGACGAATACCTCGGCACCGCCTGCTTTGAGAACGGTTGCAAGATACGCCGTTTTTGCTTCAAGATGTATTGACATTGAGATCTTCAGACCCTTGAACGGCTGAGTCTTGATGAAATCTGCTTTTATTGCGTTAAGCAGGGGCATATAAGATGCTACCCAATCAATCTTATCTATTCCCGATTTGTACAGGCTTATATCTTTTATTTCGCTCATTTTTATTACTCCTTTTTAAAAATCAATATCGGCAGGATCGAAATCGTCTTCGCTATCCTGAGTGTTGTTATCGGTTTTAAGTGATACGGCGTCCGTTTTCATTATCTGCATCGGCGTTGCGTTCGGATTTTGCATAAGAATGTTAAGAAGGGTTATATAATCTCTTATTATTTCGCGGGGCGTTATCATAATATCAGCACCCGCACGGTCAAGACAAAGGCTTAAAAATGCCCTCATTTCATCCGTATCTATTCTCGCCTGTATTCCGTAAAGCTGACTGTGCAGGCGGGTTATTCGCAGTATAAGGGCAAAAAGCTCCGCATCGGAAAGCCGCTTTAAGCGAATGACCGGCCCTATGAGGTTTTTGTATTCGGCGCTGTCAAATCTGCCGTCAAACAGTCGGCTTCGCAAAGCCTCGTAGCTGTATATTCCGCGTCTGCTGTCCTCAAGAAACTGAGGTGTTCCGCCGAGTATAAGCTCAAGCCCCACTGCCTTGCACTGCAATGTGTCGTTGAACATTGAAAGTATTTTTTCGTAGTTGTTTTCCCGTGAGATCCTGTTTGATATTTTGTACAGGTTAACGCATTCGTCGATGAATACGACGAAGCCCTTGTAGCCGATAAGACGGAAGAATACGGCGTACAGCTTGATATATTCGTACCAGTTATCGTCGTCTATAATTCCGCTTACGCCAAGCTGCTGCTTTGCCTCGGTCCTCGTTGAGTATTCGCCTCTGAGCCACCTTAAGCACAACGCGCATTTTTCATCGTCACCGTCACGCGTTGCTCTGTAATACTTCAAAAGCACCTGGGCAAAATCAAATCCGCCGACGAGCTGACGAAGAACGCTGAGCGACTGCAAAAGCTTTTGCATAACGCATTTTTCAAGCATAGGATCGTCGGGCATTATTCCGTCTTTTACAGTCTCGTACTGAAGATCGGACAGCCATTTTGATATTATAAGGCTGAGCGCAGCTCCGTCTGGCGATGACTTTGAGGAAAGATTTTTCATTATCTCTCTGAACGTCGCTCTGCCCATTCCTTTAGCTCCGCACAACCGTCTTTCAGGCGAAAGATCGGCATCGGCGGTAATAAATCCGTTATCAAGGGCGTATCCTCGCATAAGCTGGATAAGAAAGCTCTTTCCGCTTCCGTATTTGCCTATGATAAAACGCATACCGCTGCCGCCGTCTGCCACGTTTTCAAGATCGCGCGCTAAGGTCTTTATTTCTTCCTCTCTGCCTATTGCAATATACGGCGCGCCGCTTCTCGGCACAACGCCCGCAGAAATGGAATTTATCAAGGAATTAAGGATCCTTTTCGGTATTTTTATTTCATCCATCAAGCTTCATCCTTTCAAATGATGATCTCAGCATTTCTTCATAATCCTGCACTAACGCTCCGTTTTCTATAATTATATCGTCCGTTATATCGTACGAAAGCTCGTTTATCTGTTGTACGATACCGTCGAAAAGCGCTCCGTTTTCCATACACAAGCGTTCTGCCTGCGCTGTCTTACCGTTCATGATAAGACGGAGGACTTCAACGCATAACATCTGTAATGCGTTCAAAAGCGTATCGTATACGTTTCCTGCGTCAGATACCTGCATTGGTATATTTTTTGCAGGTTCTTTTATTTCAGGCTCGTCTTCGTCAAGCGTTACAAGCTCCCTCGTTATTTCCCAGGAATCTTTTTCAAGCCTTAAGGCATCGTCAGTTGTGAAATCGGACGTGTCCGTATCGTAAAGGGCATATCTTTTTTCCTCATCTGCACGGCGCTTCTGCGTCGGCGTGCGTAACGGCGGAAGATCTGCTTCAAAATATTCGTTTGCGTATTTTATAAGCTCGTCTGAAAGACCGCTCGTTGAAATACGGCTTTTTATTCCAAGATGGGCGCGCACTCCGTTTTCGCAGTATCTTACGAGTGCGGTTATCTCGTTTTTGTATTTTATGTTTTGCTTTACTCTGTAGCAGTCTATGTCTATCCGACGCTTGACATCGGGCGTGCATAACGCTCCGCTGTAACAGCTTCGGCTTATGCGTATCAGCTCCGGAGCATCCTGCGCCGTATTACCGTCCTGAGCCTTTTCCAAGGCGTATGCAGCGGCTTTTATAACGTGATTTTTGAACACCGATTCGTTATTTTCGTTTACTGCGGACGATCTTAAATAATTGTAAGATGAATTTGATATAATATAGCTTGTCATTGATGACGGGGTGTGATCGTCGGTGTAAAACTCTCTTAGCGCAGATATTCTGTAAATATCGGGCAGTATCGGCTTAAGGCGCTCCGTCGGCGGCGGAAGCCTGTGTAACAGACAAAAATCGCATATCCATTCGGTAAGGTACTTGTTTAAATGCGGAAACTGTTCTCTGTAATAAAGCCATACGTCGCACAGCATATTCAGTCTTTTTTCGGGCGTTGACACACGTTCAAGATTTAAAAGCTCGTATATAAAAAGCAATACGTAGCTGAAATCCGTTGGTAACGGATCGCCGTGCCTGAATGAGTTACGCCATTTTATATAATACCTCAGCTGACGTATGTTAAGCTGGTTATATTGCGGCATATACGAAAAAAACGGCGTGTACTGACATTCGTCCGGTATGGCGGATCTGTAATATTTTTCTCCGTCGCTGACGAATTTTTCGTAAAAGGTGTATTTAACGGGCCAGGAGTAGACCTTGACCGACGTTATGCTCTTACATTCGGGTACATACGAAAGAATAAGACGGCCCGACTTGTTTTCATAAGTGTCGATTATGCTTTTTGCCTTTATGTGTCTTTCAGGTACTGGCTTTCCAACGTCGCCCTTGCCGTATCCGAACGTGATCTCGACGCTTGAAGTATCAGGGGCAGAAGGACTCTTGTCAAAGCTATGTCTTTGGGGCGTTATCTTGTCAAGATCCCAGAATTCATCTTCGTTTTCCAATGTAATACCCCCCTTTCAAAGTAAGTCCTTCGTATCTTTTAATTTTATCACACAAGGCACGTTTTGTCAATCGTTAAACGTCGGATTTTGTAATTTGATATATAGGTGCTGAAAAATCTCTGTCTGCGAGTGCATAAGTGCATTTTGTTGTAAATAAAATTGCATATTATCATAAAAAGTTACCATATATTAATATATATTTAATTATAATACGATATTATGTAAGGGAAAAAATATTAGTATGTGGAGGGTTTTGCTATGGCAGAACTTAAATTTGAGATCCAAAAATCATTTGGTAATATTTCCGAGGAAAAGGGCGGCTGGGCAAAGGAGCTCAACCTGGTAAGCTGGAACGGCAACGAGGCTAAATATGACATTCGTTCATGGGACGATTCTCACGAAAAAATGGGCAAGGGTATCACGCTTTCTGCTGACGAGCTTAAG
>JAFYMA010000069.1 GCA_017556845.1 Clostridia bacterium
AAATATACACAAGACGATAATGCACACGGCGAATATTATGCTTTGCAGGATAAAATGCTTGATTATCGTTATCAGTGTGCCCGCCATATTGGTAAGCAGCGCAAGGGCAAACGATGCGAAAACCATAACGCCGGTGCGCATAAGATAACCGCTTATGCTTGCCGAAGGCTTGAAAAAATCGTTTAAAAAGTATTCCGTTTTGCCCTTCATATCGTGCCATACACGGTATGCAAACCGTTCGGAAAACACGAAAAAAGCAATATTCAGGATAATACAAAGTATTTTGAATATCGGCGCCGATGCTGCGTTTATCCCAAAGAACAGCTCTGACAGAAATCTGTCAGTCGGAAGCCATAAGGCAGACAACACGGAAAAAACGCAGAAGGAAACCGTCTTACAAGACGTAGGAATATCGAAAAACAACAGCTTGTAAACGTGTCTGAAAAACGAAAAATCCGCATCTGTTTCCGAATGTAAATACTTTTCTGCCGTTTGTCTGTTTCTTACGAATACGAACTGACAAAGCGAATAAAGAACGATATTCGGATAAATAAACCGCAACGTCATTCCCGTTTTTTGCATAACGGTGTGGTCGATATTTTCGTATATTATTCTGTTCAGGTTCGGTTCACTGTCAAGCACCCATACGATAAACGCATAGGGCACAAGAACGAGAGCGACTCGTATAAACGGCAGAGCGTATTTGAAAATACGTTTTATCATTGTTTTTACCTTGAGTTTGAAACTTTCTTATCTTTTGTTAAATCAACCGTTTGAAGAGCTTGATAATTCGGAAAGCTTTTTCCGTATCTGATATAACGCAATTTCATTATCGTCAATTTCCATAACAGCCCGCTCTATAGGGCAAATATCCGTTTTGGCTCTATTGATTATGTTGTCAACGAATCTTCCGTATCTGATCGGAATATTTTCATTAACGAGTATTTCATATGCGGGCTTGCTTATTACACTTGCGTATATTTCCGTAGGCTTCAGCAGTGCATACAAGTGGCTTGCGCCCTTGCCTATTACTTTATCCGCAACGCAATAACCGTTAAGTGTTATACCGCCGTCAAGAAGATCGAGCAGAGGCTTCACGCCGCGCTCGTTACTCGTTATTGTTTCATCTTTGTTTACGGCAACGAGGGTATGCCCTTGATCTAAAAGACTTACGGCTTTCTCAAGATCACATCTCATTTTTCTCAGCTTTTTTGATTGCGGAAATGATAACCGGAATAAGAACGAGCTGCAAAACTATACCGGGAGCGCCCGTAATGGAGCTTGTGTATATTATCTTCGGGTCAAGACCGTAATCAAAAGCGAATACAAGAACTGCTATGAAAGCCCCTCTGAGCACTCTGCCGGAAAGCTGAACCGCAAGAACCTTTAAAATACCGTTAATTTGTTTGTCCTTGAGATATCCTGCAACAGCACCGTATGCACAAAGCTCAAATGCTATAATTGGAAGCATCAAGGGCAGAGGCATACCGGTAAGAAGCGTGCTTACAAACGGAGCAACGATGCCGGATACGGCACCTGCAACGGGACCTGCTATCAGACCGACGATGATTATCGGTATCTGGATAGGTAAAAAGATCTCTCCGAGAGATGTTCCTATGCCTAAGCCTTTTCCGAAAATATGAAATATCTGCGGTAACGCTACGGAGCAGACGATAGCTATAAAGGATGCGACGAATTGTGTTTTCAATGATGTTTTGCGGATCTTTACATCTGTTTTCATATAAAATACTCCTTTATTATTTATCAAAGGTTTCGGAAACCTTTTCAAGCAATTTTGTTATCTGTATTTTTTGAGGACAAAGGCTTTCGCACATACCGCATTTTATGCAGTCCGATGCCTTTCCGCGTGTTGAAGATATATCCTTGTAGCTGTTCTTTAACGGTATGGCTTTCGGAAGACCGAATCTGTTTATATCGTTGAACAGTCTGAAATATTCGGGAATGGCGATATTCATCGGACAATCGTCAACACAGTATCTGCAGGCGGTGCAGGGAACGGTAATGTCATTTCTTATTATTTCGCCGCATTCCTTTGCAATATTGAATTCTTTTTCCGTAAACGGAACAAAATCCTCCATATAGCTCAGATTATCCTTAAGCTGTTCCTCGTTGCTCATACCTGAAAGTACCATAACTACACTGTCGAGCGATGCGGCAAAGCGTATTGCCCAGGAAGCTACGGAAAGGCTCGGAGAATGCTCCTTCATCAATGCCTGAGCCTTTTTTGAAATATCGACGAGAGCACCGCCCTTGACAGGCTCCATAACTATTATGGGCTTGTTGTGTTTTACTGCCGTTTCGTAGCAAAGACGCGACTGAATGGCATCGTCCTCCCAGTCAAGATAGTTTATCTGAAGCTGAACGTATTCTATCTCCGGGTGATCTGTCAGGATCGTATCAAGAACGTCGGCTGTATCGTGAAATGAAAAGCCAACGTGCTTTACCTTGCCCTGCTTTTTCATTTCTGCGGCAAATTCAAACGCTCCGAATTCCTGAGCCTTTTTGTAAGAGCGTGCGGAAAGCGAGTGGATAAGATATATGTCGATATAATCAACACCGAGGGCTTCAAGCTGTTTATCGAAGAAGGGCTGCATATCCTCCTTCTTTTCGATCATAAACAAGCTGAGCTTGTCTGTTACTGTGTATGCAGCTCTGGGATATCTGTCAGATACGGCGGCTTTGAAAGCTTTTTCACTTGCTCCTCCGTGGTAGGGGGCTGCAGTGTCAAAGTACGTAAAGCCTCTTGAAATAAACTCATCTGTAAGACGGCACGTTTCGGCAATGTCTATTCCGTTTTCGTTCGTGGGCAATCGCATAAGCCCAAATCCTAATTTTTTCATTCTTTAACTCCTGATATGTTAATTTATCATATTTATGTATTCGATCAATTCATCAAAATCGCCGGACGGACAAATCGGCATATCGCCGTTGCAAATAAGGCAGTCCGTGAGTAAAAACGCGCTCATGCCCGCTCGCATTGATGCATTGGCATCCTCTGCGGTGTCGTTTCCTATCATAAGGCACTCGCTTGGTAAAACCCCGAGCTTTTCGGCAATATCGAGATAATATCTCTTATTGGGCTTACAGAATGAGGAATTTGAATAATTCGTTATAAGATCAAATTCGTTTGTATTTATCTTCGTCCAGTCAAGCCTTGCCTTTACTGCTTCAAAGGGAAAAAGAGGATTTGTTGCCAAAACGACCTTTTCTGCCTTTTTTCTTGCAAGTTCAACTGCCAAACGCGCTTTTTCCGTTGGAGATGTAAAAGCTGCGGCAGCGTAAAATTCGTTTTCGTAGAAGCTGTCAAAAACGGGAATATGATCGTATACCCAGGGACCGAGAATATTTGAAAAGGCTTCCCAGAATACTTCGCAATTCTTGCGTGTTCCGTCGTTTGCGGTCATTGCCGCAACGCCCTTCCACATTGCAGGAAAAAGGGTTTCGGCGCTGAATCCATACGGGGAGACCTTTTCTATCAGAAGTCTGAAATATCCTTTTGTAAATTCGTCAAGATCCATAGGCAAAAGAGTGCCGTCAAGATCAAAAAGTATCGCCCTGTATTTCAATTAAATATTCCTTGCTTTCATTTATACTATAAATTTATTTTACAATAATAATTTACGTTTGTCAATATTTTTCTTCAGGCAAGGATCAGGTCTGAAATGAAAAATATTAACACAATAATTCTTGACAGATATTTTAGAACTTGATATAATATGATTTAGTATTAAAAACTAAATAATTTAATATTGGAGAATGTGTATGATGGATTTTAAAATCGTTGTCGACTCCTCAGCAGATATAAGATCAATACCGTACAGTGTACCGTTCGGAGTAGCACCGTTGAAGATAATAACCTCACAAAAGGAATACTGTGATGACGGAGAGCTTGACGTTCATGAGATGCTTGACGATCTGGAAAAATACAAGGGCAGATCAGGCTCTGCCTGCCCAAATACAGAGGATTGGAAAAAGGAATTTTACGGATTTGACAATATATTTTGCGTTACAATAACAAGCGGTCTTTCAGGCAGTTATAATTCGGCGCACATTGCCGCTAATGAATATATGAACGATAATCTCAAAGCGAAGGTTTTTGTTATAGATTCACTTTCTACAGGGCCTGAAATTGCAATGGTAGTTGAAAAGCTGGCACAGCTTATTGAAAACGGGAACAGCTTCGAGGATATAAAAGAGCAGATATTGAGCTATAAAAACACAACGCATCTGATATTTGCGCTTGAATCAATGCACAATCTTGCAAACAACGGAAGAATAAATCACGTCGTCGCAAAGTTTGCAGGTGCTCTCGGAATAATAGTTATAGGCAAGGCG
>JAFYMA010000070.1 GCA_017556845.1 Clostridia bacterium
GCACCACGAAGCCCAGAAATCAATAAGAACGGGAATATCAGATCTTTCTATTTCCTGCTCGTAATTATCATTTGTAACGTTTATTATATCTGCCATTATCTTAATTCCTTTCAAGCCTTTTTAATTCATTCTATCATCGAATAATGAACATTTCTACCATTTACTGTGTACTGTCGGCAATATCGCGCAACGCTTTCAAAGCTGATGATATACCCCCAAGATGATCTATAAGACCGCATTCAACCGCTTGTGTTCCGCTTATTATCGTACCTACGTCAGCAACTATATCAGATGTGTCATACATCATTTTTTCAAGCTGATCCATCGGTACTGACGAATTATCGCAAATGAATTTGTTGACTCGCTCCTGCATACGTCTGAAATATTCAAAGCTTTGAGAAACTCCGATAACAAGGCCGTTTGTTCGCACGGGATGGACCGTCATTGTGGCAGAGGGAACGATAAATGATCTTTTCGCACTTACTGCGAGCGGAATACCGATAGAATGGCCGCCGCCCAAAACCAAAGACACCGTAGGCTTTTTCATAGTCGCTATCAGTTCAGCAAGAGCAAGTCCTGCCTCAACGTCACCGCCGACCGTATTGAGAATAAGCAACAGACCGTTGATCCTTTCATTTTCCTCACAAGCAACGATGCGCGGTATAAGATGCTCGTATTTTGTTGCTTTCTGTCCTTGCGGTAACGAGTAATGCCCTTCTACCTGTCCGATCACAGTTATGCAATCAATAACAAAATCGTCTTTGCCGACATACGCCATTCCATCAATTTTTGTATCCTTATTAATTTCTTCGCACATATTTACCACCTTTTTTCATTTATTATTTCTATTATCGGTCTTTCTAAACAAAATTCAAAAACATTTTTGATTTTCATCTTGACAAATTGTTTTTTTTATGTTATCCTATTCGGGTAATCAAGTCAGTTGAATTGTACGATCAACAAATTAATATGCGGGTGTGGCTGAATTAGCAAGCGTGTAAAATTTAGGTAACGTCACAACGGTGAATGTTTTTATGGCAACGTATAAAGAAATACAAGAATATGTTAAGCAAAAATATGGTTTTCAGCCAAAAACCTGTTGGATTGCTCATATGAAAGAATTGTGCGGTTTAAAAGTCAAAGTGGCTCATAACAGACACTCTTCAGAAAAAAGGGAAAAAACCTGTCCTATTGATAAACAGGAAGCTATAAAAGAAGCATTCAAAAATTTCGGCATGATTGACTAACTTTGATAAATTCGCATTTGCGTTTTTATAATCGTGGTACAAGTTTAAAGTAAGATTTATCTGAAAAAGAACTCCATCTCGGAGACCTTACTCCGTGTAAAAATCAAAGGACAAAATTGATTGAGCGGGTGTGGCGGAATTGGCAGACGCGTAAGATTCAGGTTCTTATGTTCGCAAGGATGTGCAGGTTCAAGTCCTGTTACCCGCACCAAAGCAAGTGGACAGCGCTTCGGCGTTTGCCCACTTGTTTTTTTGTGAATGTAAGTTTTTATTGTATTTCGCCATACGGTTACGCAAAAACTGCTCAAACGGGTGTCTGAAGATAAAAAAACGGGCTTGCTATACCTTGAATCAATGGCAACAAGTCCGTTTTTATGTTATTAAATTCAGTATCTTAAACGTATTAAAGAGCATCTACGATATCCGCAAGATATGTAGCAGATATTGAACCGTAGATAAACTGATCTATAAGTCCATCCTTCTTTGCTTGTCTGACCTGCTTGGCAAGCTCCTTTTCCGCATTTTCGTCAACGATAAAAACGATCTTGCAGTCGGGATTTTTTTCTTTTATAGCATTGCGTATTTTCATTCGCTCGTGCAAGAGCCACGGTGTATATCCCGTCACCTCAAGCAGCAGTGCGTAAGGTGAGATCCATTTACATTCGTCAACGACCTTGTCCGGAGAGTCTATCGCGTATGGCTGAAGACCGTTTTCTGAATTGCGCAGAGTATCTGCGATTGCATTGCAAAATAAGGAATTCTGCATATTTATCGCAATTCGCCTCACAGCATCACCTTCTTTCGTCTTAATTAGTCGTGCTTTACCGACCGTGTTTCTTTTCGAAGCTTTTCATCACGATCTGATAGACCTTTATCGAAAAGCTGTCAACGTCTGCCTTTTCAAGTATTCTGCCGTCCGTGCTGAAAACCTCAATTTTTACAGTTGGCGCATCAAGCACCTCAACACCGTCAAAGCAAGAATTATCCGAATTATCGTTTTTCGGAATATCCGGAAGCCCCTCGGGGCAAAGAGCATATATCGCTTCCGCTTGTTTTTTTGAAATGAGTATTCCCTCGTTTTCCTCGTATTCCGTTCCGTCATTTCCGCGGAGGTCTCCGGACACGGCGAGACCTCCGTTTTTTGCGTCAATTCTTATATTGAAATTGTGCTGTGCGTAGCTGTCCGTTCTTGACACGGTGAACGAATCCCAGCTTTTAGGATTTATCATTCCGTCACCGTCAAGAATATACCGCCTGCGGCGAATATATAATACGAGCACCACTACTGTAAAAATTACGGCAAGAGCAGGTATTATGATAAAATATTTCAAGCTATCCACCGTATCAGATCATGCCCACGGATCTGCAGATTTCGGAGGGCGGATGCTCAAAAGCAGAAACTGATCCCACAAAAGCCATTGTCCGTCCGATTTTTTGCGCAGAATGATCTCACGTGCGTTATCTGCACCGCCGCTTCTGATGTGAAGCTTTTTATATCCCTCGCTTGCATCAGCGTAAGGGCCTGCTTCGATCGTCAGCTTGAACGGCTGTGCAGGTGTATAATCATTTTCGGGAACAGCGCCCTCAAAATAGGAAAATGCAACGTGATGTCCGTCACGGAAACGGTCATTTAAAAATGAAATATCGTAATTACTGAGCGGACGGGGTCCTCTGAGCCAGTTGAGCATTTCCGCACCGATATTCTTGTCCGCGGCATAAACGCAAAGAGCACACACGGTCAACGCTGCTGTCTGAAAAGGGTCTGTCAGTGCC
>JAFYMA010000071.1 GCA_017556845.1 Clostridia bacterium
CCCATTTTTTTCTTTATTATACTACACCGTATTATAAAAGTCAAGACAGGGTATGATCCCCTGCCTTTTGATCTTTGATATATCATTCAGATAACACCGAGATCGGTGAGCTTCTGCAAGAACTTTTCGGTATCCTGCTCAGCTATAGCTTTGTCCACATCGTACTCGTTCAATATAGCCTCAACTATTTCTTCCTTCGACTGCACCTGCGGTAAAATGTCCCATATAAACGAGCCCAATTCATTCAGAACGAAAAGCCCCTTTGATTCATAGACAGTTTTTCCGACGGGCACAAGTATAGTTTCGCCCGCAATTTGTCTTTGAATGAGCTGCTTTTTAATCTCCATTATTCATTATCCTCTTTTCCGAAACGCTCCTTATACGCCTTATGCGTAAGATCTATCGTAGCATCCGTCATCTGACAAACGTACTTCGGCACCTTATCAAAGCATCCCGTTTCAGTATAGCATACCGCCGCGCAAGAAAAGCATGCTCCCCTTTTCGCACACGATACACATTCGGTCGGCAAATGTATTTTTTTCGTTTCCGCTTTTATATATTCCCACGCATTATCAAATCCTATCTGCAAGGGATATACCGATGGGATAGGCATCATTCCGCAAGACTGCATCTTACCGTCCCAAGTAACCCAGAATGACGATGTTCCCGCTCTGCATCCTACACCCTCGTCTATATCACTTCTGCACTCATCACGTTCAACGTCACGAAGGCTCATCAAATTTTTTGCTCTTTGCTTGAACGTTTCATCATCAAACCTCAGAACGTCCCACCTGAGTGCGCATTCGGCAGCTTTAACAGGATCAAGCCGTTCGTTTATGCCGAATTTTCCGCCGTTAATTCTGACCGGCGGATACATATAGCTTACCGCCTTCGCAACAACACCAAGCTGCTCTGCAGTACGGAATATCTTCTCTATATCCTGCTCATTATGCTGTGTTATGGAAACGTTCAGCCGCACGTCAACTCCCGCATCCTTCAACGCCTTTATATTTTCAAATACCTGATCGTACATTGCAGCGCCGCACATCTTTTTGTACGTTTCATTACATCCTCCGTACAGAGAGATATTCAACCGCGCAGGCGGATCAGAAAGCAATCTTTTAAGAATGTCACCTTTTATCATCGAACCGTTGGTATTGATCGATATAAGCAAGCCCATTTTTTTCATAGCGGAATATATTTCAAAGAAATCCTTCCTCAGAAAAGGCTCTCCGCCTGTTATAAGCGCAAATATCATTCCTCGGTCAGTTGCGCTCTGTGCAATGCTTATCCATTGCTCTGTTGTCAGTTCTTTTTCTATAACGTCCGCATCATCACTGCCGTTATGAACATAGCACATAGGACAGTTGAAATTACACCGTGATGTCAATTCAAAATTTCCGCTGATAGGTAAGCCAAGCCTTCTTCCCTTACTATGAAAATATGTGGCTAAATACGGCTCGGATATTTTCTTTTTCAATTTTATCTCCTTACAGCTTTGCAGAGCAGTGCTCCGAAAGCTTTTCTTGCAATATATCAACTGCAGTTTCATTTGGCAGACATTCCAGATGAAATACGGGAACACGCAAAAGAGTTGCGTTTAACAAATCAACGCATACGGAAACGTCCTTTTTGTTCCACACGTTGACCGAGCATCCCTGATATATCTTTTTAAATGCACTAAAGCCGTTTAAATATGATATTTTGTTCTGCCTTGCCTGTGACAGATAAACTATCGCCAAAATAGGCGCGTTTACGTTTTTTCCGACGCCGGAGCTGCCCGAAAACGGTATTCCGTATGCATATACGCCTTTATCCGTCGCCATAACGACGGCTCTGTCTCCGTTTATCAGCTCGGCGTTTTTGTATTTTACCCACAGATCTGCCTGCGTCGATTTTCCCGTACCCGACGGGGCGGTAAACAATATTGCCTTGCCGTTGTAAATTATATACGATGCGTGTAATATATATCCGCCGTTTTCAATCACATCGTGCTCTATCTGAAGGCAATTCAAAACCGTCTTTGGCGTAAGACGTCTGCCATCACCGTATTTCAATTCAATATTTTTACGATCGTTTATGCGATGTACGCGCATAACTGCATTTGAAAAACTTCCGCCTATACATCCCTCGTACCGTATTTCACCGCCGTCAGATCCATAAACGAGCTTGTCATCTGAGGTGAATATCAACTCACCCGCAGGCTCTGAAAGCTTTGAAACACCGTTGAATATAACTGTATAGCTTGCATTAGTCGGTTCTGTGACGTATTCGGATAACACGCCGTCGTCTTCATACATTATGTTATCGTCTGCAACGATGCGGTACACCGTACCCGCTATTGAATAAAATCGTTCCATCACTTTATTATCTCTGTTACAGTCAGAACCTTGCTTGAAGCAGCGGAAAAATGCCCCGCCTTCGACTGTACCGTTTGCCCTGCCTTTATTCCGCCGGATACCGTTATTCTGTAAGTTATTCCGCCGTAAAACATATCGTTAGCATAATTCTTGTAGCTTATGACCACGTCAGATGTAATATCATTATCTGTAATATTCGTCACG
>JAFYMA010000003.1 GCA_017556845.1 Clostridia bacterium
ATAAATAAACGCCTTGAAAGTATACCTGCACCTTGCGAGAAGCTGACTTATGAGGAAATAAAGCTCCTTGCTGATAAGGCGTGCCGCATAATTCCCGAAAGGGTAGAGCATTACGCAAGGGCGATCGGCGTTACGTACGGCAGAATAACTATAAGAAATCAAAAAAGCCGTTGGGGAAGCTGCAGCAGTAAAGGAAATCTTAACTTTAACTGTCTTCTTATGCTTGCGCCGGATGAGGTGATCGACGCTGTGGTTGTACATGAGCTGTGTCACAGAAAGGAAATGAACCATTCAAAACGGTTTTATGCGCATGTACAGAGTGTATATCCCGAGTATCATAAGTGGAACAAATGGCTTAAGGAAAACGGCCCTGCACTGATGTGCAGAATGATTGGGGGAAAATAAAAAAACGAGGTGTTAACACCTCGTTTTTTATTTGCGTAAGCTATAAATTACGCTCTAACCTTCTTGGAAACAACAACGCCTGCAAAAGCGATCATTGCAGTTGCAGCTACAACTACGATGAATGCATCGCCTGTGTCAGGGCTGCCTCCGTTGCCTGTTGAACCAGCTTCAAGGAATGTAACGGCAGAGATAACTACCTGAGTACCCCAAGGATTGTTAACGGACATTTTTGTTACGCCGTTGTAATCAACATCGGAAATGTCAAGCGTCATCGTTCTTGTAGCGCCTGCCCAAGAGCCTGCATTGCATACCATTTCGCCGTATGCGATTGCGGAATCAACAGCATCCTGGTTTACCTTGTCAGCGTAGCCGAAGCACTTGTCGCCTGCTGTGAAGCCGATGATGCATTTGCCTTCAGCATCGTCAAAGCACTGTGCGGGTGTCTTGCCAATGTCTGTTCTCATGTTGTCACCGTCGTAGCTGTACTCGATAACAACGCTGTCATACTTCGAAAAATCAACTTCGCCTATCGACTTAACGTCAGCATAGTTGAACATAAAGATCTTCGAAGTGTAGCCTGCAGCTGTGAATTCAACAGCATCGCTGCAAGAAGCGATGTCTACTGCGTAGTCAGCAGCAAATACAGAAACTGCCAGTGTGCTTACGATCATTACAAAAACAATGATCATGGAAAGAGTCTTTTTCATAACTTCCTCCTAAAATAAAATTTTTTCGGCAAAAATACCTATTGATATTATATAAAAAGAAAGTTTATTTGTCAATACCGAAAATAAATTTTTTTATAAATTTTTATTTTTTTTCATTACATAAACGAATAATTTAACATTTATTTTATTTTGCTTGACAAGAAGAGATAAGTGTGATAAAATCGTTGCATATGCAACTGTTGCGAGTGCAACCGTATAGGAGATAAATATGCAGAAATTTATGAAAACGCTTAATAATATCAGCCGAAGCCAAGCGGTTTACAGATCGGAAAGAATTAAGAGTGACGGCTTGTGCGGAGCAAACTTTTCCTTTGCGCTTGCTATATGCGCTCACCCCGGCTGCTCGCAGGAGGAGCTTGCAAGAGAGCTTTGCCTTAATAAAAGCACTGTCACGCGGGCGCTCGTTCATTTGCAAGATCACGGATATGTGACGAAAAAGATGTGTGAAAACGATAAAAGGCAGTTTTCTGTATATCCTACAGAAAAGCTTCTTTCGGTGATAGATGAGATAAAGGACGTATCAATTCAGTGGATGCACCTTATTTCCGATGGGATAACCGAGCAGGAAATGCAGGTTTTCTACTCCGTTCTGAATCGCATGCAGGAAAAAGCAAAAATGATAATTGACGAAAAGGGAGAAGAACAATGAAGTGGATGATGTCTTACCTTGCTCCTTTGAAAAAGAGAATGGCGGTAGGCTTTCTTATAAAGGTAACGGCGACCTTGGCGGAGCTTATCATTCCTTTTTTGCTTACCTATATTCTTGAAAAGGTAATAAATACGGAAAATATCAATGCCATTCTGCTTTACGGAGGCATTATGGCGTTATGCGCAATAGTTGCCTGCGTATGTAATATCGTTGCCAACCGTATGGCAGCAAAGGTCACGATGATATTTTCAGCTAATATGCGGCGTGATCTGTTTTCAAAGACGTTACAGCTTTCCGCAAGAGCGACTGACCGTTTTACCGTTCCGTCGCTTGAATCACGTATTACCTCTGATACGTATAACGTACAGAATTTTATCGGAATGATGCAAAGAATGGGCGTAAGAGCCCCAATACTGCTTTTGGGCGGAATTGCGATAACTCTTGTGATGGACAGAAGACTTGCGCTCGTTATGATAGCCACACTGCCGCTGATATTCATCGTGGTATACGGCATTTCACGCAAGGGTGTTCCGCTTTACGCTCAGGTTCAAAGCTCGGTTGACGGAATGGTACGCGTCGTCCGCGAGGATGTTCAAGGAATAAGAGTAATAAAAGCGCTTTCTAAAAATGATTACGAAAACAGACGGTACGATGAGGTAAATAAGGCGCTTTGTAAGGATGAAAGACACGCAGGAACGATAATGGGTATAGTAAATCCCATAATGACGATGCTTATGAATTTAGGTATCGTTGCGGTCGTTTTTGCAAGTGCGTTTCTTGTTGCAAAAGGACAGTCGTCATCAGCCACCGTCATAGCGTTTATGCAGTATTTTACCTTGATCTCAATGGCGATGATGTCGCTGTCGAGAATGTTTGTCATGTATACAAAATGCGCCGCATCTGCAGACCGTATACAGCAGGTAATGCAATGTGAAAGCGAGCTTTCGCTGATCGAAGATGACAAAAAGGGCGACGAAAGCTTACATATCTCATTTGAAAGCGTCTCATTTTCGTATCTCGGTAAAAAGCAAAACGTAAATAACGTTTCGTTTTCGCTTGAAAAAGGGCAGAGCCTTGGCATAATAGGTGCAACCGGAAGCGGTAAATCAACGCTTATAAAGCTGCTTATGCGTTTTTACGACGTTGACGGCGGAATAATACGCATCAACGGCAGGGACGTAAGATCGTACGAAATGAATGAGCTTACAAAAATGTTCGGAGCAGTTTTGCAAAACGGATTTCTCTATGCCGATACGATCAGCGAAAATATAAAATTTGGGCGTGATATATCGGATGAGGATATGATAAATGCATCGAAGATTGCTCAGGCTCACGATTTTATATCATCTTTTCCGGAAGGCTACGATCATATGTTATCGTCAAAGGGAACGAACGTATCGGGCGGTCAGCGCCAGCGTATTCTGATAGCACGTGCGATAGCATCAAAGCCTGAAATACTCATTCTTGACGATTCATCATCTGCTTTGGATTATAAGACCGATGCAGCACTCAGAGGTGCGCTGAGATCGTCTTTGCCGTCCTGCACGACTGTAACCGTTGCACAAAGAGTAAGCTCGGTAAAGGATTGCGATCTTATACTCGTTATAGACAACGGAAATATAATAGGTATGGGCAGCCATACACAGCTTATGGATTCCTGTGCTGAATATAAGGAAATAAGCAACTCGCAGATGGGAGGTGCCTTCGTTGACTGA
>JAFYMA010000072.1 GCA_017556845.1 Clostridia bacterium
GAGCATCCATCCGTGTCGGGCATAAATCCGCATATACACGCCATTCGCATTTCAAATACTGCCTTGACGTGCGGCACGCTCTTATCCGCTTTACTCAATACGTAAAGAGCATTTAAAAGCAGCGACAGCATTTCATCACTGTCATCCTCCGTTGCCGCATCGTCGCACACCTGACACATATATCCAGCAAGGGCGACCGATGCAATATCCCGTCTTATGTCAAAAAAGCTCTCTTTAAGATCGGTCTCACGCAAATACGTATATTTGTCCGTCTTGCTGACGGTAAATTCAGCGTACGAAAAAAGCCCCGTTGATGCGGAAAATCTGCTTTTTGCCTTTCTTGCGCCCTTTACGAGCACGGTCATCTTTCCGTATTCGTCTGAAAGAACGGTTATTATCTTATCGGATTCCCCGCAGTTTACACTGCGGATAACGACACCGGAAAAAGTAATTATCATATCTTAATTATCATCGTTGAAGCCGAAGTTTCTTGCGGCAGCGACGCTGTCACGCCAATTCTCCTTTACCTTTACCCAAAGGTCAACGAACACCTGAACTCCGAAAAACTGCTCCATATCCTCACGGGCGTATGTTCCTATACGCTTTAAGGATGCACCGTTTTTACCGATTATTATTCCCTTGTGAGATGCCTTTTCGCAGAATATCTCCGCACGTATTTTTATCATGGAATTGCTTTCCTTGAATTCCTCTATGACAACTGCCGTGCCGTGAGGTATTTCTTTATCAAGAGTACGCAGGATTTTTTCTCTTATGATCTCTGCTGCTATCTGTCTTTCGGGCTGATCGGTTATCATATCGTCAGGGAAGAACCAACGCTCCTCCGTCATAAACCTTTCTGCCGCCTTCAAAACTATGTCAATACCGTCTGCTTTAAGGGCGGATATCGGAATAACGTCCTCGAAATTCATTAAAGGCGAATATCCGATTATCGTCTGACCTACCTTTTCCTTATCAACGCTGTCTACCTTGTTGATGACGAGCAGTGTCGGAACTCTTTGCTTTTTGAATTTTTCAATAAGCATAAGCTCGGTCTTATCGGGTGTTCTGCCCGCTTCGGTCATAAAAATGACGCAGTTAGAGCCCGTTATCGAGCCTACCGCATTTTTGACCATTATATCGCCAAGGCGTGTTTTCGCCTTATGCACACCGGGCGTATCAAGGAACACGAACTGTGTTTCGTCCTTCGTAAGAATACCCATTATTCTCGTTCTCGTCGTCTGCGGCTTGCTTGATACTATTGCTATTTTTTCGCCGAGAATCGTATTCAGAAGCGTTGACTTTCCTACGTTCGGCTTTCCTATTATCGTAATAAATCCAGATCTCTTCATTTGATCCCCATTCTTTCTTTGATTTCTTTCTGCCTTGTGCACATATCCTCTTCATCCTCAACGCTCTTTACATGATCGTAGCCGAGAAGATGCAGGGTTGAATGTATACACAAAAATGCTATTTCCTCAGGCACGGAATGCTCAAGCTCGCGCGCCTGTTTTGCGGCAACTTCGGCACATATAACTATGTCGCCAAGGAGCGTTCTGCCGTTCGGAACGAACGTGCTGTCAACACGCTCATACATCGGAAACGACAAAACGTCCGTTTCCTTGTCGATTTTTCTGTGGGATGAGTTAAGGGTGCGTATTTCATCCTTGCTCACTATCGAAACGGAAACGTCACACGGAAAGTCAATACCCTCGTATTTCAAAGTTTCACATACGGCAAGCTTTATATGCTGCTTTATATTATCGGTAAGCGGCAGTCTGTTCTGCCTGTTTGATATAGCTATGCAATTTTTCATTTTCAGTCTTTCTTTATCCTTTTATATTTGCTTACGCTTTTCGTCTCCGGCTTTGAGCGCTCGTATTTTTCATAAGCGAGTATTATTCTTTGTACAAGCTTATGACGCACAACGTCCTTTTCGGTAAACCTATGGATAGCAATATCCTCAACACCGTCCAATATTTTTATTGCTTCCTTAAGACCGCTTCTCGCTCCGTTCGGCAGGTCCGTCTGTGTTATATCGCCCGTAACGACAGCCTTTGAATTGAAGCCGAGACGGGTGAGAAACATCTTCATCTGCTCAGGCGTCGTATTCTGTGCCTCGTCGAGAATTATAAACGAATCGTCAAGCGTACGTCCGCGCATATACGCAAGCGGGGCGATCTCGATCGTTCCCTTTTCAAGATATTTGTTATACGCCTCAGGGCCGAGCATTTCAAACATAGCATCGTACAAAGGACGAAGATACGGGTCTATCTTATTTTGAAGATCACCGGGCAAAAATCCGAGCTTTTCACCTGCTTCAACGGCAGGGCGTGTAAGAATTATCCTGTTTATCTCCTTTGCCCTCAACGCCTTCGTTGCCATTGCAACGGCAAGAAACGTTTTACCCGTTCCCGCAGGGCCTACACCCATTACAACGGTATTGTTTTTTATGGCATCGACGTATTTTTTCTGTCCTACGGTCTTTGCCTTTATGGGCTTGCCCCGTGTCGTTATACAGATGCAGTCATCGTCAAGCGAGGATAATTCCTGCTCCTTGCCGTCCGATGTCATACTGATGGCATAATCGACGTTCTGCTCCGTTATATCGTCATTCAGCTTTGCCACGCGCAAAAGATATTCAATTACGAAATACGCGCGCTGTACGCCGTCCTCATCACCGCTTATGACTATGGCGTTTCCGCACGTTTTATCCGTATCGAGATTCTGAATACGCACACCGAAGCACTCTTCGATGCGGCAAGCGTGTGCATCGCACACACCGAATATTTTGGCTGTCTGCTCGACAGTATCCGTTAAAATTATTTTTTGATGCATATTTTACCCTACCAAAGATCGTATACTGATTTATAATACCATATTATACACAGAAATTCAAGTATTAAAATAAAATATCCTCAATTATATCACCGGAAAGAAGCGTCGCAAGCGCCCTCAGTTCATATTTTTTTTACATTTGCCGAAAAATAATTTTCAAAAACTCTTGCAAAGTTGATCTCCTTGTGATATAATACGCTTCGTGAGATTATACCAACATAGAGAGGGTGAATACAATGAAGGAAGGAATACATCCTGATTATAAGGAAGTAACAATCAAATGCGCCTGCGGCGAAACAGTCGTAACCAGATCCACAAAGGACGATCTTCGTGTTGAAATTTGTTCCAAGTGCCATCCCTTTTTCACCGGCAAGCAGAAGTTTGTCGATGCGGGCGGCCGTGTAGATAAATTCAAGAAGCGTTTGAGCAACGCAAGCAAATAAGGCGTAATCAAGTCACTGAATGGACAGAGCGGGGCGTTATACCCTATCTGTCCTTTTGTGTTTTTTGGAGGAATATGTCACAGGAAAATATTTTCAAGCAACAGCAATCGCCGAAGGCGGTGCTTGTATCCGTACTGATAAAAGGCGACGATGAAAACGAAAGCAACGCAAGCCTTGCAGAGCTTGAGCAGCTTTTAAAGACCGCAGGCGGCGAGGTGTTCGGAATAATGACTCAGTCAAGAGAAGCACCCGACGTCCGCACCTGTATAGGCGAGGGAAAGGTAGAGGAATTAAAGGAGATCTGCGAAAATAACGAAATACCGCTTGTCGTATTCGATACGGAGCTTTCTCCGTCGCAGA
>JAFYMA010000004.1 GCA_017556845.1 Clostridia bacterium
CTGTTAAGCTTGCAAGTGATGCATCAAGCGTCTATGCAGGACAGCATAATTCATTGTATATCAGCAAGAGCGGCGTTCTGTACTACTTCGGCTGGAGAGATACAGCAACGTTTACGGCAGGTAACTCCAACGGTAAGATGAATAAGATAGCAAACAGTGTTGTAAGCGCTTCCATTATGGATGAGCATATAGTATATCTTGCCGAAAACGGAAACGTATACGGCTTCGGTATTAACAGCTACGGTCAGATATCAGATGATAAAAAGACGAAAAATACCCCTGTTCTTATTGCAACGAACTGTATTTCAGCGTCGGCAGGAACGTATTATACCGCTTATATTACATCAGGCGGTGACGTTGTTGTAAGAGGCTGCAATAAATCAGCAGTAATAGGAAACGGAGCAATGGCGAACAGCTATACTCCGCCGTATACAGCTATGAAGGTTACAGTTAAATAAAATACAAAAAAATCTCCCGATGATCGTAAGACCGTCGGGAGATTTTTATTCTCTTGGCTTTAATATAATGAATACCTTTGAAAATATATTTTTTTGTATAGGTATTCAGTTTGTTGCCAATATCATCATAACGGAAATCAGCAATAGCATACGCAAATTCAATTACAGACGATCTTAATCTCTTCCGACAAGATAATCAAGCGTCACTTTATAAAAATCAGATAATTTAATAGCAACCCACAGCGGAAGCTCGCGCTCACCTCTTTCGTATCTTTGATATACAGTGAGCTGAACATTAAGCATATTTGCTATATCCTTTTGTGTAAGATCACGGTCTTCACGAAGATCTCTGACTCTCGGATAAATAAACATATAAAACCCCTCCATTAATAATTTTGCACATTTATTATGTAAAAAATACCAAAATGTGTTGACGAATAACACTGTTTGGTGTTATAATAAGTCATAAGAAGTTTTGATCCGAGAATTTCTTAAATTTAAACAAAACACAAAAGGATAAAAAATGAAAAAACAACTTACACTTTTACTTGCGGCATCTATGGTGTTGTCTTTAGCTGCTTGCACCGGTAACGGCGATGCTACTGATTCGGGTGACGGCTCATCTGCTATCCATACTGAAGATCATGTGAACACCGATCTTGCTGAAGACAGTGCTACGACCAAATCTGATGCAACTGACACGGGCGAAGATATAAGCACTCCCGCTGAAGACACAAATACCACTGTCACAGAAGACGTCAGCTCCACTGTAACAGAGAGCACCGAAGATACCAGCTTTACAGAAGATGAATCAAAGCCTGCTGAAACAGCAAAGCCTGCGGAGACCGAAAAGCCTGAGCACAAGCACAACTATACTTCTAAAGTAACGAGTGAAGCCAAGTGCGACAAGGACGGAATAAAGACCTTCACCTGCTCTTGCGGAGATACTTACACCGAAAAGATACCCGCAATAGATCATACGTGGGGAGAATGGCAGCAAACCGCCGAGCCGGCTTATAATGTTAAGGGGGAAGAAACAAGAACTTGTAAAAATTGCCCTGCAACAGAAAAGCGCGATGTTGCTTCACTTACACTTGATGATGTTTTTAAGACTTACCCTTCTTTTGTTATGAAAAGTATATTCGGAAGCTTGTGTTACTTTGATTCTGCAGATACATTGAAAGTGCGAGATGTATTTATATGGGCGCAATATCATATTAAAGGTACGTATGTATCAGAGACTGACGAAACCATCTATGCTGTTTCGGATCTGGATGCCTTTACTGAAAAATATTTAGGACGCACCTTTGATTATTCGTTGGCAACGGGATCTAACGGAATAATAAAGGTTGCGTATAATGAAGCTAATCAAACAGTATCATACCAAATTATAGTAGCAGCCGGCGGACCGAATTATGTTACCGAATATGTTGGTTACGAGCAAATTGATGATACACACTTTGTCATAAAATATAAAACCGACTACAGTAACGAGATCGATCTTGAGGATGCTACACTTGAAATTGAGAAGTCAGGCGATAATTTTATTATTACTGCAATTAAGAAGGCGTAATTTATTCCGAGATTATTTTACCTCCGTGAGTGTCTTAACTCATGGAGGTGAATTTTTTACTATATCAAAAAATGCAACCGTCCTCGAATAGAGGAGATTGCATTTTTATTATAACAAAACACGCCTGAAAAAACGGGGCTGTCCGATGTCAAAAAATCTCCCGATGATCGTAAGACCGTCGGGAGATTTTGATATTCAGTTGAAAAATTAAATTTCGGGAATTTCGATCTGGATCTCGTGACCGAGCTCTGCAGAACGGCAGATACCCGACAAAATAGCCTGATTGTATATGATCTGGCTGGAGGGAACTGGGGAGGGAGTGCCATTCTTGATAGCGTCGAGGAATGAGCGTACCTTAAGGTCGAACAGTGAATCAAGTCCGGAATTTTCAAGTATCGGTATTTCAGTCTGTGTCGGTGTTCCGCACACGTCGTGATACAGTATCATAGGACCGCCTACAGTGCCGTTCCAGCAGTCTGTGGAGGGAATACGCAAAGCAGCCTTAGTACCGAAGATTATCGTGTCACCGGGGGTGTCTACGTGCATAGCCCATGCAATTCTGAAGTCGATGATTATTCCGCCCTCAAGTCTTACAAATCCGGCACCGAAATCGTCAACGCCGAACTTTTCTGCATATTCGGGGCAGGGCATATATTCGGGGTTCTTTCCGAAAAAGTCTGACTTATATCCCGTAACCGTGAGAGGCTTCGGATATCCGATGGCGTTCATGACCATATCGAGTGAATAGCATCCTATATCGCCGAGTGCACCGATACCGCCCGTTTCCTTTTCGATGAACGACGTTCCGAAGGGCGTGGGAATACCGCGTCTTCTTCCGCCGCCCGTCTGAATATAATAAACCTTGCCAAGTTCACCGCTTTCAACGATCTTTTTGACCATTTTCATATTTGCATCGAAACGGGGCTGGAAGCCGATAGAAAGCACCTTTCCGCTTTCCTTTTCCGCACGGCAAATATCAATAGCTTCTTCGAGCGTTACGCACATAGGCTTTTCAAGCAATACGTGCAACCCTTTTTTAAGTGCGTAAATTGTACATTCAGCGTGTGTTACGTTGTAGGTACAAACGCTTACTGCATCCAATTCGGGCTCAGCATCTATCATTTCCTTGTGAGAAAGATAAGTGCGGGCGTTTATGTTATATCTTTTGAAAAATTCGTCTGCCTTGCCGGGAATAAGATCGGCACCTGCAACGATCTCAACGTCGGGCATTTTCAAGTAGCTTTCCATATGAGCACTTGCTATCCAGCCTGTACCGATGATACCTATCTTTAATTTTTTTGTCGTGTCAATAACGGTTTCTTCGTGACGCTCATGCTTGTAAGCGTCAAGTATGCTTTCTGCCATAATGAATTTCTCCTTTCGGCTTCTTATTGATGCGATTATATCATAATATAATTGTAATTTCAATCCTTTTTTAAAACTTTTGGAAAAATAATTC
>JAFYMA010000073.1 GCA_017556845.1 Clostridia bacterium
CAGAAGACCCGCCCTGCTTTTGCCCGCAGGAACGCCGAGTGCGCTCGATGCGGCAATAAAAGCGGGAGCTGACGAAATATATTTCGGCGCCCGTTCCTTCAACGCAAGAATGGGTGCGGATAACTTTTCCCCCGAGGAAATATTGAATGCCGTTCAAAAATGCCACTTTTACGGCGTAAAAACGAACGTAACACTCAACACCTCCGTACACGACAGAGAATACGGCGATCTTCTCCGTCTGTGCGAATTCCTTTACAGAGCCGATTGCGATTCGATAATCTGCGCAGATCCCGGAGTATGTGCTTTGATAAGACAGACGTTTCCGGATTTCCGTTTACACGCAAGCACGCAGTGCGCAGGTCACAACGTATCGGCGGCAAAAACGCTCAAAAGCATGGGCTACTGCCGTATGGTCGTAGCAAGAGAGGCATCGTTCGAGGATATTCTGCTCATGCGCAAGGAATATCCCGAAATGGAATACGAGATATTCGTACACGGTGCGCTGTGCGTATGTCATTCGGGAATGTGCTCGTTGAGCGCTTGCATGGGCGGAAGAAGCGGCAACAGAGGCAGCTGCGCCCAGCCCTGCAGACTTCCCGACAAAAACGGCAATTATCCCTTATCGTTGAAGGACCTTTGCCTTGCAAGCTATATTCCCGAAATAATTAGGAGCGGCGTTGCCGCTCTTAAGGTCGAAGGAAGGATGAAAAGCCCCGAATACGTTTTCGGCGTAGGAAGCATATACAGAGCATTGCTTGACGAAAACAGAGAACCTACGCAAGAGGAGCTTACACGGCTTGAAAGACTCTTTTCCCGCGACGGATTCACAGACGGATATTTCACAAAGACCGTCGGCAGAGGAATGCTCGGCACACGCAGTGAAGAAAGCAAGGCGATAACGAAGGATACGGAAGGCACCGTCGCCTTCGAAATGAAAAACGCAAAAAGAACGCTGCCCGTCACAATGACGGCTGAATTCATCCCCGGAACAGCGTGCAGACTGCAAATGACGTGCAACGGTAAAAGCGTCACGGTTTACGGCTCTGCGCCGGAGATAGCGAGAACCGCCCCCTTAACCGCGGACGGCGTGAGAAAAAATCTTTCAAAGCTCGGCGCAACTCCTTTTTCGGCAAACGAGGAGGATGTTTCCGTTATTCTCGGAGATGACGTAATGCTTCCCGTTTCTGCAATAAATTCATTGCGCCGCACCGCTACGGATAAGCTGATGAACGAAATACAGACCGTATATCACCCCGAAAGAGCTGATTTCGAATTAAGCACAAGAAAAGACCCCTGTATAAATGACAAGCCGACGTATCACAGAGTGAACGTAGCTCACTTCACTCATGCATCGAGAATGCCCGGCAGAATGGCGCTTAGCGGATTTTCACATATTTTTCTTCCTATTGAGGAATATCTCAAGGCGGACGAGAGTGTCCGTTCGGTCGTTGACGGCGTTGAATTTCCGTCCGTCGTAATGCAGAGCGAATATGACGAGCTTGAGGAAATGGCTGTAAGAGTGAAGCTGGCAGGCATAAACAGAGTTACCGTATCAAACATCGGATCGCTTAATCTTGCATTGAAATACGGATTTACCGTTCACGGCGGTCTTGGAATGAACGTGCAAAGCGCACACGCAGCAAAAGAGCTTGCCGTGCTCGGCTTTAACGATCTTACCGTAAGCTATGAGCTTAAGCTCCCTGCAATAAAGGCTTTAGCTGAGGAATCCGTCATCCCCGCAGGCGTTGTTATATACGGAAAGATACCCGTTATGACTGTCGAAAAATGCGTTATAAGAGATATAGCCATGGGAACGAAAGCCCCCGAAATATCCCGTTGTACATACTGTGACGAAAACGATTATACGTATCTTGCCGACAGACGCTCGGCAAGTCTGCCCGTAAGACGAACGTTCCGCCACAGAAACGTGATATACAACAGCATTCCCATATATATGGCGGACAAAATGGACGGAATAATATCAAGCGGAATCGGAGATCTGCATTATTATTTCACTGATGAAAGTGCAGGCGAGGCTGCGCAGATCATAGAAAGCTACAAAAACGGCTCTGCACACACGAAAGAGGTCAAAAGATTATGATAGTGAAATACAAAACACTCAGAGAGGGCGCAAAAGCTCCTTCATATCAAAGTGAAAGCGCCGCAGGTGCCGATCTTTACGCGTGCGGCACCGTTGTAATACCTCCGCAGGAAAGACGTCTTATCCCCACGGGAATAGCGATCGAATGTGAAAGGCGCGACGTCGCCGCAATAATATGTGTAAGAAGCGGTCTTGCAACGAAGCACGGCATTTCCCTTGCAAACGGCATCGGTGTCGTTGACAGCGATTACAGAGGCGAGATAATGGTATCGTGCGTAAATCTTTCGGACAAAAGCTACACCGTAACACACGGCGAGCGTATTGCCCAGCTTATGTTCGTTCCCATCGCAGTCGGCGAATTTATCGAAGGCGAGCTTTCCGACACGCAAAGAGGAAGCGGCGGCTTCGGATCTACGGGCAACAAATAAATTACAGAGCAGAGAGAATAAATGATATATTTAGCATCAAAATCACCCAGACGAAAAGAAATACTCAAAACAGCGGGAATAGACTTCAAAGTAATAAGCGCAGACGCTGACGAGGACTGTACCTTTTCACCCGACGTTCAGGATCTCGTTATGGGACTTGCCTGGCGCAAGCTCAGAGCAGTGCGGGAAAAGGTCAAAAGCGACGATATAATAATCGCCGCAGACACCGTCGTATGCTATGACGGCATCGTGCTTACGAAGCCTCAGGACGAGCAGGATGCATTCCGTATGCTTTCCATGCTTTCCGGCGATTTTCACGAGGTATACACAGGCTTTGTGGTGAGCCGTGCGGACCGTTACATTGCCGATTACGATGTAACAAGAGTAAAAATGCGTGACATATCCTCCGAAGAGATAATGAAATATATCGCATCCGGCGAGTGCGATGACAAGGCGGGCGCTTATGCAATACAGGGCATGGGCAGTGTCTTTATTGAAAGGATCGAAGGAAGCTATCATAATGTCGTCGGACTGCCTATATGCAAGGTATTCAACGCATTGAAGGAGCTTTCCGGAAAGGATCAGCTCGTATGGCAAAGCATATAGGTCTTGATTTGGGTCAGGCGACTGTAAAGATATATTATAAGGGCAAGGGTATCGTATTGCGCGAGCCTACGGTCATCGCCTACGACACTGTAAACGGCGAGGTCATCGCCGCAGGCAGACAGGCGTATAAAATGCACGGCAGGACGCCGAGAGGAAAGGAAGCGGTAAGACCGTTGAAAAACGGCGTTATCGACAGCTATTCCGACGCTTCCGAGCTTTTACTGTCGTTTTACAAGGCTCTCGGCGTAAAAAGCACATTCAGCGGCCCTAAGTTAGCTTTGGGTATTCCGTGGGGAGTGTCAGAGGTCGAGCGCAACGCATTTGAAAACGTATGTCTTGAAGCAGGCGCAAAAAGCGTAACGCACCTTATCTGTCAGCCTATGGCGGCGGCAGTCGGCGCAGGAATAAACGTTCTTAAAGCAAAAGGAAACCTCGTTTGCGACATCGGCGGCGGAAAAACGCAGACGGCTGTAATATCATACCGAGGCGTTTTGCACGCAAGCAAAGCCCCCTTGGGCGGACAGGATCTTGACAGTGCTATCGTTGCATACATCAGAAACACCTACAACGTCCTTATCGGAGATCTGACGGCGGAATTTCTTAAAAAATCCATAGGCTCGGCACATCCTGCATTCGATAGAGGCTCTGTAAAGGTCTACGGACGCGACATAGTCACGGGCAGAGGTGCGGAAATAACGATCTCATCAGGTCAGGTGCGTGAGGCAATGTCCGACTGTCTTGAAAAAATATCGGACAGCATCCGTTCCACCCTTGAAAATATGCCCCCGAGAATAGCATCTGATATATTTGAAGGCGGACTTTTGCTGTGCGGCGGAACGTCGCTTTTGCCCGGTATTGAAAAACTTTTGAGCGATTCTATCGGCATTGAAGCAAAAAAAGCCGCCCGTCCGTTAGACTGCATAGCAAACGGAATAGGCAAGATCATCGACTCCTCGGGCGAGCTTACGGAGATAGTAAGCAGTCAGGAGCAAACAAACTGACAAATAAACGCTCTTCGGTGAGATCCGAAGATAAAATCAAGGTCACAATGAAGAATTTTTATAAAAGCAAATTTTTTATAATAACGGTCAGCATAGCTCTCGTGCTGACGTTCGTGGTCAGTGCGCTTGCCGTAACGGGACATACGTCCTTTCTCACCGGCATAGTAAACTACACGATAGCTCCTTTTCAGAAGGGTGCGGGAAGCATAGGCCTTGCGGTAAACGGCTATAAATCGTACTTTGCCGCCGTGGATGCCCTTAAGAAAGAAAACGAAGATCTGAAGCAAGAGCTTGAAGAAGTAAAAAGCAAGGTATACGGAGCTGACGCGCTCATTGAAGAAAACGAGTTTTACAAAAGCTTTCTCGGCATAAAAGAGGATAATCCCGACTACGTTTTACTTGATGCGGGCGTTATCGGCAGAGAGGCAGGAAACTATACGACCGTTTTTTCTCTTGACAAGGGAACGAAGGGCGGTATTGAAAAAAATATGCCGATAGTTGCCCCTAACGGCGGACTTATGGGCTATATTGCGGATGCGGGCATAAACTGGTCGAAGGCGTACAGCATAATCGACCCGTCGTCATCCGTCGGCGTGTACGTTGAACGCAGTATGGACGTCGGCGTGCTGAGCGGAGATTACGAGCTTCAGAATGACGGCTTGTGCCGAATCGACTATCTTGACGAAAATGCGGACATTCAGCCCGGTGACAGAATAGTTACCTCAGGTCTTGGCTCTATATATCCGTCGGGAATGCCCGTAGGATACGTTGAAAGAATAGAATACGACGACAACATCCGTGCAAAATACGCGATCGTACGTCCTATTGCAGATCTGACGAGTCCTCAAAAAATAATGGTAATAACGTCGTTTCAGGCAAACGGCGATTGATCTTGATACCGGAAAGGAGCAGCGGTATGACGCAAAAAAACAGAATAAGATCCGTATTTGGCGTATGCGTTATTTCCGCAGCAGCCTTTATAACGGCACTTTCACAGCTTTCGGTATTTCCGTATCTTAAGATCTCCGGATGCATACCTGACGTATTATGTGCATTTCTGATCTGTGCATCCGTTATGTACGAAGGGCATGTCGCCTGCATTCTTGCGCTTGTCGGCGGATTTATCCTTCAGGCATCGGGATGCGGAGGCATATCGTATTATCCGCTTCTTTATCTTGCGGCGGTATGCTTCGTTCCGACGCTTTACCGCAGGATATTCAAAAACGGCTTTGTGGCAGTAAGCGTCGGCGGTCTGTGCGTGTTTACCGTAGAGGCTGTCATCATAACCGTGATGGAAGCGTTAAACGGTGCAAAACTCGGATATTCCGTAATTCACACGTTTATCCCGTTCGTGCTTTACTCTATGGGCTGCCTTGTGCTTTCATATTTATATTGCAGACTTCACGGACTCATTTTCGGAGCAAGGAGGATAACGGATATTGAAGATTAAGAAAAAGAAGATATATACGGGCGGACTGTTTATTTTAGGGCTGTTTTTCCTTGCCGTATGCCTTATTTATACGATCAGGCTCGTGAATATGCAGATAACGGGCGTTGATAAATACTCCTCGTCAAACACTAAGACGTTCACACGGTATGAAACCGTGCAGGCAGTGCGCGGAGAAATATACGATTGCAACGGCAAGCCGCTTGTAACAAATGAATATACAAATACAATACAGTTGAGCTATAACTCGCTTAAATACGTTACCTCAAACGGAAAAAACTCGATAATAGCATCGTTATACGGCGTTATGGAGGATTACGGAGAGGAATTTACGACTCGTTTTCCCGTAAAGGGCACGTATCCGCACGTTCAGTATGATGACGAAAAGCTTGAAAACACCGTTACAAAGAACCGTTTTTACGCTTTTCTGGAGAAAAACGAGCTGCCGCAGGACATACCGTGCGTAACGCTTTTTGAATGGCTTTTAGATCATTACGGAATAAAGACCGACGGCATATATAAATACGAGGGGAAAACTCAATACGCCGTAATAGCAGTAAGATACGAAATGGATACGATGAATTTTGCCCCTGATAACCCGTTCATCGTAAAGCAGCAAGCGGATATAAAGCTCGTCACCGCGGTATTGGAGCGCGCTCAGTCGGGCATTTACATAAAAAAGGAATGGTCAAGGGTATATAATTACCCCGGACACGCATCGCACATTCTCGGCAGAGTCGGAAAAATACCTCAGAATGATATAGAAGAATACCTTGCAAACGGTTATCCGTACGATGCCGTAGTCGGTCTTGACGGAGCAGAAAAGGCGTTTGAGCATTTACTGAAGGGCGCTGACGGCATAGTCTGCATTACGGAGGATGAATACGGAAACATTCTGTCTTCGGAAACGGATACCGAGGCGATCCCCGGCAGAAACGTGTATCTGACCGTTGACATCGACCTGCAAATGAAGGTCGAGGCGCTTCTTGAGGAAAATATCCGTCTCGTCGTTGAAAACTCAACGAATGAAAACGACGGCGGAAAGGCTGACAGCGGCGCCGTCAGCGTGGTAGATCCCGACACGGGTATGATAAAAGCGTTGGCTTCGTATCCATCTTTTGATCTTTCCATGTTTACCGAGAATTACGCAACTCTTTCAACCGATACCAAACGTCCGTTGTTCAACAGAGCTCTTTTAGGCAATTACGCCCCCGGCTCGACGTTCAAGGTCGCAACGTCTGCCGCCGCACTTACGCACGGCATAATTACGGAGCATTCCGACGTATACTGTTCGGGAAAATACACGTTTTATCCCGACTATCAGCCGAGATGCTGGTACAGATACGGTCACGGCGAGCTTTCGGTAATTGACGCTCTCGGATACTCCTGCAACTGCTTTTTCTTTGACGTAGGCAGACGGCTCGGAGTAGAGCTTCTTAACGATTACTGCTCTACGCTCGGCTTAGGTCAGTATACGGGAGTGGAGCTTGCAGAATCAAAGGGCGTTATCGCAGGCCCTATTTACTATTCAGAACAAAATCTCGGCGCATGGAATCCCGGTGATACGCTTCAGGCGTCGATAGGACAGAGCGGAAACGCAGTAACACCCTTACAGCTTTCAATGTACATTTCAACCGTTCTCAACAGCGGAACGAGATACAAGGCGACCGTCCTTTATAAAACGGAAACATTTTCAGGCGAGGACGTTGTGTATAACGAGCCCGTAGTGCTGAGCCAAGCGGAGCTTTCGGACGCTCACACATCCATTATAAAAGCAGGTATGAAGCGTTCAAAGGAAACGACGTCAGCAACGAAAAGATACAAATTCGACATTGGCTCAAAGACGGGTACTGCACAGATAACGTCAACGGACAGTAACGGTGTTCTCACCGCATTTGCTCCGTATAAGGATCCCGAAATGGTCGTTTCGTGCGTTATAGAAAACGGTGCGGGAGGAAGCAACGCCGCACACACCGTTTTAGGAACTATATCGGCTTATTTCAACCTTGATGCAAACGGAGTGCCGCTTCCCGACGAAACAGAAACACCCGAAACGGAAAAGCCTAAAGAGGAAACAAAGCGTCCGAGTGCAACCCAGGAACCCGTTGAAAATACAACGTCAGAGCAGTTGCCCGATAGCACGCAGGAAACACCGTCCGAGGACACGGCAGATCATCAGAGCACACAAAACACGGACAATACACAAAGCGAAAATACGCAGGCAAGCGATATGCCTGCAACAGAAAGAGCGCAAGCACCGCCCGAGGATGCTTATTTGTCTGACGAAAGCGGATAAACTTTATTTATATATTGACATTTACTATTACATCTTGTATAATATTTTTGATAAATATTGATTGCGAATAATAACAGAAGGTAGGTTTATACTATGTTCAGATCCCCTAATATTTCACTCAAAGATCTGCTTGGTGCAGATTATGCAAAGGCGGTATGTAACGCCGCTGTTTATAACGGATACGCTACGCCCGAGCAGGCAGAAGCTATCATATCGGAAAAGGTTGACTTTATGTCTGAGGAAAGACAGGCAGCCAACGAAAAAATGCTTTCGGACGTAGGTAAGAGCGTTGTTGATGCGTTTGAAACAGACAACAACGGTGCCGCAACCGATGCGTTTGCAAAAGCGCTGCACAAAACTATGGCTCCGCTTTCCGCAAGAGGTCTTTGCCGTATCGGTGAGGACGGAAAGGTCTACTTCATCGGAAAGAGTGAGCATTATCACGCATCGCTCGGCCACGGCTTCGGCGGCTACAAGCTGATCGACAACGCAAGAAAGCTCGGCATACCGAACGCAACGCACAACAACACCCGCGGATACATAACACGTCTTGCAGAGCGTGAGCTTATCAGAGCCGCAAACGGCAACGTTTCCGACGAGGAGCTTGAAAAGATCCTTGCAAGCAGAGAGCCCAAGGTCCTCAACCGCTGCATCAACCTTGAAACAGGAAGCCTTGCGTGCGAAGCAGGTCTTAAAATGATGCTGGCGAGATTTTACAAGCTCGACGGCACATTTGCAGAACCCAAATATTACGGAAAAACACCCGTATTTTTCGTAATGGCGGATATGAACGGCACAAATGAAGCAAACTATCACGGAACTACCGTTATCGCACAGACTCTCCGCGGTCTTTGGGGCGGTTTTGCAAAAGCGGCAGAGGATGCAGGTCTTTACAAAGTAGTTCCCGTTATGATAAATGATCTTGCTGATTTTGAAGCAAAGCTCAAGCAGTATAACAGCGGCAAGTACAAGACCGCAGGCTTCAGCCACGAGATCATTCTTATGAACTACGGTGCAATCAGACTTACAAAAGAATTTTTGCAAGGTGCATACAAGCTTTGCGCAGAATACGACACACCTACAATGTGCGATGAAATACAGTCGTGTATGTGGTATGACGGTATGTTCCTGTTCAGAAAATGGGGACTCAATCCCGACTTTGCAGTTGTCGGCAAGGGCTTCCCCGGTGGTGAATATCCCGCAAGTAAGCTGATCACAACGGCGGAGATGGACGCACTTAATCTGTTCGGCGCACTCGTTACGAACGGTCAGGAGGAGCTTGCGTCGCTTGCTTACCTTATCACTATGGAATGGTCAAAGGCTAACAACGAGCAGATCAAGAATGCAGGCGAATACTTCTATTCCGAGCTTGAAAAGCTTGCAAAGGAAAACAGCGAGCTTATAGTAAGAGCTGACGGCTTCGGTCATCTGGCAGGCTTGCGCTTTGCAAAGATCGACGAGGCGGCAAAATTTGCGCAGATACTCAACGATATGTGCATAGATATATCCGCACAGCTTTACAAGGCGAATTGCCCGCCCGTTGTTCTCGTAAAGCCTCCGCTGATCGCATCCGAATACACGATGGATTTCCTTTGCGGAAAGATCAGAGAAGCTATAAAGCTGATGTGATCTGAGCAAGGCAAACGA
The DNA here is from genome assembly GCA_017556845.1 of Clostridia bacterium. Classification (GTDB taxonomy): domain Bacteria; phylum Bacillota; class Clostridia; order Oscillospirales; family CAG-272; genus RGIG7213. The sequence goes on from JAFYMA010000073.1 coordinate 9,527, forward strand.
GGTTTCATCAACGATGTACGTATTAGGTATAGACGTCGGAACTACGGGCACGAAAACCGTAGTTATCGGCGAGGATAAAAAAATATGCGGCATTGCCTACCGTGAATATCCGATAGTGTCAGCACCCGGCGGAATATCCGAGCAGTGTGCTGAGGACTGGTGGGATGCAGTTGTATACACGGTAAAGGAAAGCACGAAAAATATCGACAGATCGCAGATCGTTGCACTTTCTCTTTCCACGCAGGGTGCGACCACGGCGTTCGTTGACGAGGGCTTTAACTCTATCCGCCCTGCTATAACGTGGATGGACATTCGTGCAATGGACGAATGTCAGCTTCTTGACAGCGTTCTCGGCAAGGAGGGCATTTACGAGCGTTGCGGCTGGACTACCGACCCCGGAAGCGACGCGGCAAAGCTTTTATGGATAAAGAAAAACGAGCCTGAAGTGTTTGAAAAAGCGTTCAGCTTCGTTTCAACGATCGAATTCATAAACGAAAAGCTCACGGGAGAAAACGTCGTTGACCCCACTAACGCATCCATCCGTCAGTTCTTCAATATAAACACGGGCGTATGGGACAAGGACGTGCTTGACATAATAGGCGTTACCGAGGACAGATTGCCTCGTGTTATGCCGTCGGGAGCGTTTATCGGAACTCTGACGCAGTCTGCATCAGATGCTCTTTGCCTTCCGAACAGCGTAAAGGTGTATAACGGGGCGCACGATCAGTACTGTGCATCCATCGGATGCGGAGCGTTGAACCCCGGAGATATGATGCTTTCGACAGGTACTGCGTGGGTGCTTTTGGGCATAAGCGACAAGTTGACGTACTCAAAAAGCCATATAACGCCCGGCATACATCCCAAAGACGGACTTTTCGGCAACATTGCATCTCTTTCGGGCGTCGGAAACGCTATGAAATGGGTGCGTGATACGTTCGGCAGCGATTACAAAAAGCTCGACGAGGAAGCTGAAAAGCGTATGGAAAGTGCAAAGGATGTAATATTCCTGCCGTATTTTTCGGGCGCAGGATTTCCCCTCAGAGATCTTACGATGTCAGGATGCATATACGGCTTAAGACTTGGTAACGATAAATACGATATTGCAAGAGCTCTTATGGAGGGCGTCGCATTTGAAGTCCGTGCAGGACTCGAAAAATACGCAGAGCAAGGCGTTGACATAAGCAGTCTTAAGATAATGGGCGGAGCTTCAAGAAGCGATCTGTGGTGCTCGATAGTAGGCTACGTCACGGGCTGTGATATAACGAGAATGGATAATGCAGAGGCGTGTGCGGTCGGTGCTGCCGCAATAGCATCAGCCGGCTGCGGCATGACGAACGGATATATTTCCCTTTCGGAAGGCTCAAAAATGGATCTGCCTTGCAAGGAAATATACGATTTCTACAATGAAAAATATAAAAAATATATTAAAATACGTAATGCTTTAAAGGATGTGGCAGACAAATGATAGTTGATTATTTTGAAAAAACAAAGCTTGATGAGGAATTTTATAACGAATTCATCAAGGACAGGATCCCGGAAAAGATCATTGATATGCATATGCATATCTCAGACGTGGAAATGCGTAAGAACTGTGTTGCAGATATGTCCGACTGGTCAAATCAGTGCAACTCGATAATGCGTTTTCAGGACTACGAATATTACCGCGACATTTTCTATCCCGATTCAAAGGTAGAGGCAAACGTTCTGCCCTGCGTTACAAGAGGTCTTGACGTTGTTGCAAACAACAACTATTTGTCCGAGCTTAAAAAATCGGGCAAGGCGAGATACGCTCATATGATGGTAGATCCCAACTGGGACCCCGAATTTACCGAAAAAATGCTCGTTGAGGGTGATTTTACGGGCTTCAAGCCGTACCCCGATTTCGTTTCGGGCGTTCAGGGTGCTGAGATCGGTCTTCTTGACTTTATAAAGCCCGAGCAGCTCGCTATCGTAAATAAGTACAAAAGATCAATCGTTCTTCACTTGCCCAGAGCAGGAAGATTTCCCGATGACAACAACATAAAAGAGATCCGCTACATAAAGGATAAATTCCCCGATATCAAGCTTATAATCGCTCACGTCGGCAGATGCTATTCTATCGACTGGATAGTAAGAGCTACCGAAAAGCTCGGTGATGACCGTTACTATTTCAACTATGACTTAGCGGCACTTATCAATCCCGTCGTATTGGAATACGTATTTGAGCATTATCCGCTTGATAAGATCATGTACGGTACGGACCTGCCTATATTCCTCTGGCACGGCAAGCGTCAGTGGACTGACGTCAAGTACATCAATATGCCGAGAGAAAACTTCCCCTTCAACAAGCACATTGAGGGCGAGGAGGCTGAATCCAAATACACGTTCTTCGTATACGAGCAGCTCAAGAGCATTCTTGATGCAACGTATAACGTAGGCGGAAGAAAGTTTGCCGAAGACATATTCTACAACAACGCTGTAAAGCTGTTAGGCTGAACGAAAGGAGCTTGACTTGATATGAATAAACCGAAAATAGGCGTTTTGCCGCTTTACGTTGCTCTTTACGATCAGACGAGCCCCGACAGAAGAGTGCTTGTCAACGGCTTTTATCAGCAGATATGTATGGACCTTCGCTTCAAGGGCTTGGACGTTGTAACGACGGATATATGCTGTGTAAAGTCCGAATTTGAAAAGGCTGTTGCCGATTTTGAAAAGGCTGACGTTGATGCACTCGTTACGCTTCATCTGGCATATTCCCCATCGCTTGAATCAGCAGACGCTCTCAAGAACACAAAATTACCCATTATCGTTCTTGATACAACGGCTCAATTCTTGTTTGACCACACCATTTCATCGTCAAAGGTCGGTGCAAACCACGGTATTCACGGCGTTCAGGATATGTGCAACCTGCTTATTCGCAACGGCAAGGATTTTCAGATCTTTGCAGGTCACTTTGAAAATTCCTCCGTTCTTGACGACGTTGCCAACGCCGCAAGAGGCGCAAAAATGGCAAAGGTGATGAAAAACGCCAAGGTCGGAAGCTTTGGCGGTCCGTTTGAAGGAATGGGTGACTTTGCTATCCACGCAGACGAATTGAAAAGCACTATCGGTATGACCGTAAAGTCCTTTGTTGACGGCGAAATGCCCGCTGTTGCAGAGGATGAAATAAAGGCAGAATACGAAAAGGATCGCGAAAGATTCGCAATGAACGGCGTGACCTACGAGCAGTATAAAGGCTCAGGCCGCACGGCTCTCGGTATCAGAAAGTGGCTTTCCGAAAACGGACTTAACGCTTTCACGATGAATTTTATGGGTGTAAACGGCGCAACACAGTTCGACTATATGCCCTTTATGGAAGCGTGCAAGGCTATGGGCGAGGGTATCGGATACGCAGGCGAAGGCGACGTTATGACAGCGGCACTCGTTTCCTCACTTTTGTCAGTATACGATGAAACATCGTTTGCTGAAATGTTCTGCCCCAACTGGCGCGATGATACGATATATCTGTCACATATGGGCGAATATAACGTAAAATGCGCAGGCTCAAAGCCCGATTGCAGAGTTTGCAATTTCCCCTACGGCACGAATGCAGGCAATCCCATAAGCATGATGACGGTATTCAAGCCCGGAAATGCAGTTTACGTTTCACTTTGCCCCATCGGCAACGGCAAATACAGATTTATCCTTACCGACACAGAGGTGCTTGAGGTTCCTTACGAAACATCGTTCAGAGATGACGTCAGCGGCTGGATGAAGGTATGCAAGCCGCTTGGAGAATTCCTTGCCGAATTCAGCCGTCTCGGCGGTATACATCACGGCGCTCTCGTTTACGGCGGTAACGTAGACGCTCTGGCTTCCTTCGGCAGAATTATGGGCTGGGAAGTTGCAATAATAAAATAATAAGAGGAAAAGTATGTACTATATAGGCGTAGATCTCGGCGGTACTAACATTGCCGCAGGTCTTGTTGATGAAAATAACAACATCGTTAAAAAAATATCTGTTCCCACTATGCCCGAGCGCGGCAACGATGCGGTAACGGCAGATATTGCAAAGCTGATATACGATCTTTGCAAAGCAGGAAACATTGATATTTCCGAAATTGCATACGCAGGAATTGCAACACCCGGAGCAATAAACTGCGATACGGGTATGATAGACCGTGCGTGCAATCTCTATATGGAAGAATATCCTATGGTTGAAAAGCTGGCATCGCTCGTTCCCATTAAGATATATCTTGAAAACGATGCAAATGCGGCAGCTCTCGGTGAGGCTGTTGCAGGTGCGGCAAAGGGCGTTAAGGATATGATTATGATAACACTCGGTACGGGTGTAGGTGGCGGTATTGTTATAAACGGCAAGCTATACAGTGGTTTTAACTTTACGGGTGCAG
>JAFYMA010000074.1 GCA_017556845.1 Clostridia bacterium
GCCAACGCAAAGCCAGCGTCTGCTGACGGTCGGCACGAACCTCCATAGGCACCTGGTAGGTAGAACCACCTACGCGGCGAGCCTTAACTTCCAGCTCGGGCTTGATGTTGTCAAGCGCATTCTGGAACACTTCCAGGGGATTCTTACCGGATTTTGTTTCAACGATCGTAAAAGCATCGTATACGATCTTCTGTGCAACGCCCTTCTTGCCGTCATACATTATATTATTGATAAGCTTTGTTACGAGCTTAGAATTATAAAGCGGATCCGGCAGAACGTCTCTTTTTGATATCTGACCTCTTCTCGGCACTGTATCTTCCCTCCTTCATTAATATTCATGATATCATAGGTACTCGAAAGTGTAACTTTTCGTCCGTGCAGAAGCTGTCGAACAATAATAAACACCTTATTTTTGAATAAAGGTTTGTCCTTTGGCTTATGCATGTCTAAAAGTGAACTTTGTAACCTTCAGGCTTATTTGCCTGCTTTTGCTCTCTTTGCGCCGTAGAGCGAACGGCTCTGGTTTCTCTTCGCTACGCCCTGCGTATCGAGAGTACCTCTGATGATGTGGTAACGTACACCGGGAAGGTCACGTACACGGCCGCCGCGGATAAGAACGACGGAGTGCTCCTGAAGGTTATGACCGATACCGGGAATGTAGCACGTAGCTTCGTAACCGTTTACGAGCTTAACTCTTGCGATCTTACGGATAGCCGAGTTAGGCTTCTTCGGTGTAGCTGTTGTTACCTTTGTGCAAACGCCTCTCTTTTGAGGTGAGCTTTGGTCGGTTGCGCGCTTCTTAAGGGAGTTGTAGCCCTTCTGCAAAGCGGGAACTTTGGACTTGTATCTTTTGTCCTGACGACCGTTTTTAACCAATTGGTTAAAGGTAGGCATTCCAAAAAACTCCTTTCTTCAAAAATAAAATGTTTATTATATACCAACATACAGACGAGCTGTAATGAAAGTATCCGTTTATTTTCCGTCCTTCAGAACACAGCAGACACTGCACGGCACCTCAATGCCGCACAAATCGCCGAGCTGTTCCATGGTGTATTCAAGGTTGACGGTGACCTTTGACAATGCGGCTTTTTCCGTAATGTCATATTTTATATGCTCGTCGGCATCGTTTGCGAGAAATACCTTTGAAGCATTTCCTTTTTTCAAAGCCTTGCGGACTGTATTAAAGCCTACTGCCGACAAACGGTGAGATAGGGCGTTATGGCTTGCTTCCATATCTTTAACCCTTTCAAAATATCTGAACACACACGCAAGGTATCTTAACACAATACGCACGTTTTGTCAAGTACAAGCTATCGGATATTAGCTAAAATTATTTATTCGTTAACAATAAATTTACTCTTGTGTGCTATTTTCATCCTGCTGTTGAGCTTCTGTCTTTTTATTTTTGCGTACTATGTAAAATATTGCAAATCCTATCACCACAGCAAGTGCCAAGCCGAACGATATGATATACGCAGAATACTCACTTATCTGTATTTTATCTTTTGAGGATTGTGGCGCGTTTTCGCTTTTATCCTCCGAATAACGTACCGAAGAAGAATAGACCGTATATTTCGCTCCGGTCGGCAACGACGCAGAATACCGAAGTGCAAAGACTCCACTTCCCTTAAGTACGCCGTTTTCCGTACCGATATCGCCGCTTAACGTCTGAATGGTAACCTTATCCGTCACGTTTTCTGTTTTTCCGCCGTAATACACAGCGTATGCACTTAAGGTTCCTGCATCATCAACGCTTACCTTCAACTCTGAAATGTATTTTTCGATCTCGACGGCAGAACGTGTTGTAAATCCATCATATCCTGCTCCGAAATATGATGCGACCTCATCAGGCGTGTCGATTGCCTCAGGATGCACCGTGATCCCTCTTGCCGAAAGATACGGCAAAAGAGATGCGGGAATAGCCGTTTTGCTTCCAAGATAAGACGAGCTTACACTTTGCAAATACGAATATATGTAAAACGCCCTTTGATCTTCACTGCTGTTGCTTGACGAATATGGCGTATATATACTGTTCGCTTTTATACCAAGCTCCGAATTCACATAATTGACCGTTTTTTCAGATGGCGAAAGGATAATGACCCTTGAAAGCATTCCCGCATCCTTGATTTCAGAGGCAACCGAACGTGTTGTATACCTGCTTTCTCCAACGATGCGTACTCTGACGCAAGCATCCGGATAATTTTCCTTCAGCGTTGAAAGAAGCTGACTTAAAGACAGGATATGTTCATCTTGCATTCTTTCGTCATTATACTTTAAGTTCAGCAATTCATCAAACGTTTTTTGTGAAATCGTAGTCTTTGATATAAATAAATCGGTTTCATCAGTATCCGAAATAACGGAAACTCCGTCGCTCGTTACACAGACGTTTACCTGTATAACTTGCACTCCCTTATTGAGCGCCGATCGTATGGCTTTAAGCGAATTTTTCACTCCGGCGTTTACATCACCGCCGTCCGATACTACTATCGGGGCTCTGAATACCGTATCATCGGTATATTTTTCAATGTAACGGACCGCCTTTTCGCCGTCACTGCAAACTATACCGTTTGATCCGTTTTTCAAACAAGCAAATATCTCGTCATCAGTAGTGCCGGCACACTGAGAAAAAACAGTTATCAGCCTTGCACGCAAGGAACGAACAGTTTTTTCGTTTATTCTACCCGAAACGATTACGGCATCGCACCCGACTTTAACAGCTCTTTCATACAGATCGTCCGCATTTACCGTTATAGACGAAGATGCGTCAATAACGCCCTTAAGATACACGGAACTTTTTCTGCATATCTGTATCAGCTCTTCCTTGGACGATATAATAAAGCCATCCTTTACGCCGTTTTCCAAAAGCCATTCACTTAAAGCTTTGGCAGACGTCTCATCATTGACTGAAAATGCGGGAATTACTGTACCTTTGTTAAGCTCATAACGTATTTGAAGCTCATCTGTAACGCCGTTGTTTCCGAAAACGCACAGCTTTTCATTACTTATGCCCACACGGTATATCATTACCGCACTTCGTGCATCATCGTTTGAAAATCTGATATTTCTGCCGTTATCATAAGAAATAACGATCGGAGGATTTTTAATTCCCGTTTTCGGAACATAAATATGGTTATTAAACGACTCCGACAGTCTTTTTCCGATATATTCGGAATTCGACAATTTAACATTGTCTATATATGCCGTCGCACCTTTTGCCTGAAAAGCTATTTTCCCGTCAACTCTGTTTTTTAAAGCACATTCAATAACACAGTCGCCGTTTATGAGCGCAAACGCCTTTCCTTCGCTTACTGCTACAGTTACAAAAAGCTCTCCTGCAAGCGTAATTTGATGCGAAAAAATGACCTCGTGCACCGTATCATTAACGAAATAAGCCAACTGAATACGATCGGAAAAATACATCACCTTGTAACAGTCGCTTTCCGTGTCAGAAGCACCGAACGCAACTCCGATATAATCGTTTTCACTCAGATCATCAGCATTAAGATCAAATTCCAACACAAATTCACTGTCGCACAAAAACGGCAATACCGCTTGCGTTACAGGCGGATAAAGCGTACCGCCGTTCAATTTCAAAGTGCCGTTTTCAACCGTAACCGTTCCGTCGCCATCAGTCACATCATAATATTCAAGATATGAAGGATCGGAAAAAGCACATTCGTACGTTTCATCCGTTGCAAAGGCGAACGCAGGGGCAAGAGCTCCAAGAAAAAGTAAAACTGCGGTAAAAGCACATATATATTTTCTAATAATTTTTTTCATATTAATAAAGTGCGAGGGCGATCCGCGGAATCGTATTCCGCAGGATAGCCCCCGTCTGTTCAGGTTTAATTGTTATTCGTACCGTACATTTCGTCAAATTCGGGGGTTTTGTCAACCTCTATGCTACGGTATTTTTCCATACCTGTTCCGGCAGGAATAAGCTTACCGATAATAACGTTCTCCTTAAGACCCATAAGGTGATCGACCTTACCTCTGATAGCCGCATCTGTGAGCACCTTCGTCGTTTCCTGGAAGGAAGCTGCCGACAGGAATGACTCTGTTCCGAGTGAAGCCTTTGTGATACCGAGGAGCACAGGCTCTGCCGTAGCAAGTCTGAGCATCGTCTCACCTGCATCAATACGAGCCTGAATAGCTTCGTTCTCATTGCGGAATTCGCTTATATCTACCTGTGAGCCGGAAAGCATGGATGTATCTCCCGGATCATCTATACGCAATTTTCTCGTCATCTGACGTGTAATTACCTCGATGTGCTTATCGTTGATGTCAACGGACTGACTGCGGTAAACCTTCTGAACCTCTGTGATGATATAATCATAAACAGCAGAAAGTCCCTTTGTGGCAAGAATATCAGCAGGAGCCTTGCTACCCTCTGACATAGGCTCACCCTTGAATACCGTATCGCCGTCTTTAACAGTGATAGGCATAATGTTGTCAATATTCGTAGTCCACGTTTCACCGGAAGGACTCGTTACAGTAACCTTTCTTGCGCGCTTTGTTTCCACGATAGAAACTACACCGTCAAGCTCTGCAACAACAGCAGCCTTCTTAGGTCTGCGAGCCTCAAACAGCTCTTCGACACGGGGAAGACCCTGCGTAATGTCCGAACCTGCGATACCGCCCGTATGGAACGTACGCATCGTAAGCTGTGTACCGGGCTCACCGATCGACTGAGCAGCTATGATACCGACCGCTTCGCCGACGCTTACAGGCTTCGTTGTAGCAAGGTCCATACCGTAGCAGTGAGCGCAAACGCCGTGACGTGCCTGGCACTTGAGCACGGAGCGGATCTCTACCTGAGTTATACCTGCATTGATTATGCGATCGCACATTTCATCGTCAAGCATAACGTCTGCATCCGCTATTACCTCGCCAGTCGCAGGATCAACAACGGGATGTACAGTATATCTGCCGAAAAGTCTTTCCTTGAACTTTTCGATAGTTTCGTTGCCGTTTCTGATCTCAGAAACAACAAGTCCTTCTTTTGCACCGCAGTTTTCTTCGTAAATAATTACCTCCTGCGATACGTCAACAAGACGTCTTGTAAGGTAACCTGAGTCAGCAGTACGCAAAGCCGTATCGGCAAGTGACTTACGTGAACCTCTTGCACCGATAAAGTAATCAAGGACGTTAAGACCCTCACGGAAGTTCGATTTGATCGGAATTTCCATCGTCTTACCGCTCGTAGCAAACATAAGTCCACGCATACCTGCGAGCTGACGCATCTGCTTGATACTACCGCGGGCTCCGGAGTCACTCATCATCTTGATGGGGTTATAAAGGTCAAGTCCCGCCTGCAAAGCATCGGTAACCTCTTTCGTCGTTATTTCCCACGTCTTAACTACCGCATTGTATCTTTCTTCATCGGTCATAACACCCTTATTGAAGAAGTCCGTGATCTGCTCAACGCGATCCTCCGCCTTTGCAATAAGCATAGGCTTCTGCTTAGGAATCGTCATGTCAGGAACGGATATGGAGATAGCTCCGCGCGTGGAGTACTTAAAGCCCATAGCCTTGATCTGGTCAAGAACTACCGCTGTAACGGACGGGCCGTGCTTTTTGATACATCTGTCAACGATCTCGCCGAGCTTGCCCTTTGTAGCTACGAACGTAACCTCAAGGTCAAGACAATGCTCAGGATCGTTTCTGTCTACCCAACCAAGATCCTGGGGAATATTCTCATTAAATATAAGTCTGCCGAGCGTAGCATCGATGATACCCGTCTTTACGACGCCGTTGATCTCTTTGCTTACTCTTACCTTGATAGGCGTATGGAGCGTTATGCACTTGTTTTCGTAAGCCATTACAGCTTCATCAAAGTTCATATATACGCTGCCTCTGCCAAGGCATGACTCTTCATAGAATTTTACGGTATATCTGCCGTATTTTTCATCATTATCTGCGGGAATTCCGCCGATAGATGCCTTATACGCTTCATATTCGTCAAGCTCTGCATCACTTGCCGCAAGTGTGAGGTAGTATGAACCAAGGACCATATCCTGAGAAGGAACTGCTACCGCACGTCCGTCAACGGGCTTCAACAGGTTTGATGATGAAAGCATAAGGAATCTTGCCTCAGCCTGAGCCTCTACAGACAGAGGAACGTGAACAGGCATCTGGTCACCGTCAAAGTCAGCGTTGAACGCCGAGCATACCAACGGGTGAAGCTTTATTGCTCTGCCGTCAACCAACACAGGCTCGAACGCCTGAATGGAAAGACGGTGAAGTGTAGGCGCACGGTTAAGAAGAACGGGGTGCTCCTTGATAACGCTTTCAAGAGCGTCCCATACGAAGCTTTCTACCTTATCGACCTTTTTCTTTGCATCCTTTATGTTAGTAGCCTTCTGAGTTTCAACAAGACGCTTCATTACGAAGGGCTTGAAAAGCTCCAGTGCCATTTCCTTAGGAAGACCGCACTGATATATCTTCAATTCAGGACCTACGACGATAACCGAACGTCCGGAATAGTCAACACGCTTACCGAGAAGGTTCTGACGGAAGCGTCCCTGCTTACCTCTGAGCATTTCGGAAAGTGATTTAAGAGGTCTGTTGTTAGGACCCGTAACGGGCTTTCCGCGTCTGCCGTTGTCTATAAGCGCGTCTACGGCTTCCTGAAGCATACGCTTTTCGTTGCGTATGATTATTTCGGGAGCCTGAAGCTCCATAAGCTTCTTAAGACGGTTGTTTCTGTTTATTACTCTGCGATACAGGTCGTTGAGGTCAGACGTTGCAAATCTGCCGCCGTCGAGCTGTACCATAGGACGTATCTCCGGAGGAATTACGGGAATTACCTCAAGGATCATCCATTCGGGCTTATTGCCTGATTTTCTGAACGCTTCAACTACCTCAAGACGCTTTATAAGCTTTACCTTTTTCTGTCCTGCTGCATTTGCAAGCTCTGCTTTAAGCTGCTCTGAAAGCTTTTCGATATCAAGCTTCTGCAAAAGCTCCTTGATAGCCTCTGCACCCATACCTACCTTGAAGCCGTCCTCGTAACGCTCATACTCTCTGCGGTACTCAGCCTCTGTAAGAGCCTGATTGAGCGAAAGTCCTGTTTCACCGGGATCTGTAACGATGTACTGACCGAAGTACAGCACCTTGTCAAGAACTCTGGGCGAAATATCGAGCAAAAGGCTCATTCTGGAAGGGATAGCGCGGAAATACCAGATATGTGATACGGGGCATGCAAGCTCTATATGTCCCATTCTTTCGCGGCGAACCTTTTTAGTAGTTACCTCAACTCCGCACTTTTCACAGACCTTACCTTTGTATCTTACTCTTTTATATCTTCCGCAAAGACATTCCCAGTCCTTCGTCGGACCAAATATCTTTTCACAGAAAAGTCCGTCCTTTTCCGCTTTAAGCGTTCTATAGTTAATAGTCTCAGGCTTCAGTACCTCGCCGTACGACCAGCTTCTTATTTTATCGGGAGCCGCAAGACCGATCTGTATCGAGTCAAAAACATTTTTATCCATTTA
>JAFYMA010000075.1 GCA_017556845.1 Clostridia bacterium
AAACCTTGCCCGTTTTTATCATAGCGCAAGTGGAAAGCATATTGAGTATAAGCTTCTGCGCAGTTCCGCTCTTCAATCTTGTAGAGCCCGTTATGACCTCAGGGCCAGTATTACAGGACAGCTTTATATCAGCAAGCGTATCAATGTATGATCCCGGCGTGCTGGTTACGGAAACCGTCGTTGCTCCAAGCTCTCTTGCAGCCTTCATAGCACCAGCAACATACGGAGTTCTTCCGCTTGCGGCGATTCCGACCAATACGTCATTTTTATCGAGCTTTCTTGCTTTTATCTCGTTGTATCCTGCCTCTTCACTGTCCTCAGCTCCTTCAGAGCTTTTTCTCAACGCTCCGTCACCGCCTGCGATTATTCCGACAACGAGAGTATCGGGTACTCCGAACGTGGGGGGACATTCAGAAGCATCAAGAACGCCTATTCTTCCGCTTGTACCTGCACCTATGTAATACAAATGGCCGCCGTTTTCAAAATTTTCCGCAATTTTATCAACAGCCTGTGCCACCTGCTCGATAACATCATCAATAGCATCAAATGCGCGCTTGCTTTCCTTGTGCATCAAAGCTACCATTTCAACGGTGGGAAGCTTGTCTATATTCATGGTATTAGGGTTTCTTTTTTCTGTGTTTATCTTACCTGTATCGATCATCATATATAGATCCTCCAAAAAATATTAATACAGTTTATTATATAATATATTTTGTGTATGGTCAACAGTTTTTTTATTAAAAAATAAAAAATTAAGAAAAATATGACGAAATTCACAATAAAAAACGGCAAGGACTTTTCCTTGCCATTTTTCAATTATGATCTGATTACGGAACGATCAATCTAACCGACCGTTCGATCACAATATCCTCTTTGATGATACTGTGGAGCATTGCCCGAATATCCGTTAGATCAACGTGTTTCAGAACAATACTATCACCGTTAAAAGCTTCATCACCGTATTGAAGATCGTAGTTTTCCTTATCCTGCGGTGAATAGTTGATAATGAGATCATTTACCGCACTGTTGAGCGTTTTGGGCTTTATACGCAATTCTACGCCGACACTGCCTCCGTTTTCAAGATGAAATTTAACCTCATTAATAGCATTTTCGATATATTTTTCTAACTCATTTTCGGAAATATCCTTTGAAATGCAGCTATTGTATTCATCAATTACGGATAAATATAACCGTCTTCTTTCGCTGTAGCTCATGCCGACATCGCACACCGGAAGCTCTGTTCTCACATGTGTGTGATCGTGCAGGTCAAACATTTCAATTTCACCCGTTTCACCCCAAGGACTATTATTCGCAAGTGAATTATATCGTTCTTCGCTACTGAAAGCAAAATACTCCATATTCTCGAGCGTCAATGACGACGATTGCCAGCATGGGTCAAAGTGATACCATTCACCTTCAACACGTATCATCGACCAACAATGATCCGCGCCCTCAAATCCGTCTTTGCCCAAGGAACGTGCATCTATTACCTCAAAGCCGATCTGTCTTGCAAGCATATTCAGATAATAGGCATACTCTGTGCACATTCCCGTTCTGTATCTTATACAGTTATATAAGTTACTGCTGACGCCGTGTTTTTCGTAAACGCTTCCGTATGACATATGCTCGGTTACGTACAAATACAGCTTTGCAATACGCTGCCAATCATTGTCGTTTTCCTCAATGAGCGATAATGCATCATTCATAATGTCTTCAAAAGTCTTATAGCTTTCCTCACATTCGTCCTTGTCAGAAAGGAATTTAAACGTTACCGTTCCGTTTTCATAAGTAAACGGCTCATCTGAATGAAGATACGACTGTATCATCACGCTTGCAGGCACAAACTCCGAAAGCAGAAAGCCCCACATTGAGAAAAATTCTTCATAAGACTCAAAGCCTTCAACTACGCCGTTATGCGACAGTATTGAATCTACCATACTTTTATACAGAGCATATTCCCTATCCGAAATATATTCCCGTGCGTTTTGTGTTATGGAATATTTATCGTATTTGTATATCTGCTCAGTCCGTAGATCTTCGTTATTCTCGGGAAGAATACGTTTTTCAACGCTCAAGGCATTGATCTCATATTTGACCGTCCAGCCGCCGTCGGGGTATTCATTATATTCAAAGGTCTTTTTATCGCCTATATAAAACACCTCGACCTTGTCTTCCTCCTTTAAATGCTCGATATCAGGCCATATTACACGGTATGAATTACCATCATTATCGAATGCATAAAAGCAATACGGATTTTCGTCTTTATACTCAAAGGCAGGACAGCCGGGACGTGCTTTCGCGATCGTCAGCACCGTGCTTTTGATATTTGAAGGAGCATCCTTAAGACTGTCTATAAGGCGGTCAATATCTATTTTTTTACCGTCCTTTACCTTATATTTTTCACCGCTGTCTTTAACAAATACAGAATTATACGGTAAAACGGTAAGCAATTCTTTATGACCGTCGTCGTATGTTACCTCGACATTCCAACTCATTGCGGTAATATCGCTTATTGTATCATCTTTTTCAAATTCAAAGGCAGAAAAATAATCTGTTATTTTCTTGACAGACGAGCCGTGAAATGAATAATCATATCCGCCAGGCTCGGATGAAAATTTTATACTTTTTATACCGTCAACGCCGAACAGTTCAGCTTTCTCGGATAATACTTGTGCGGTTTGTGCGTCAGGATCTGATGATACAGATGCGTTTTCTCCGCAGCCAAACAAAGACGAAAAGACAGTAAATAATACCAAAGCAAGCGAGATCATTCGCCTATTCACAATATTACTCTTCATATATCTGCACCGCAGTTTCTTCCATAAGATCCGTTTCTTCAGCGGAAACACACGTTGTTTCTTCTGTAGGTATTTTATCATTATCAGACGAATAAACAGCTTTGTCGGTTATCTTTGCTATTGAAAATAAAAATTCTTCAGAAGAATACTCAAAAGACCCATCTATCGCAGAGCGTATTCTTGCAAGATCGCCGTACTTTACCATAACGATCGTTGAATTGTTCTTATCCGTTCTTTCTGCACTGAATCCGAGTGAAATGAAATATTCGGTAAGAGCCTTGCTTGACACGAGCTTTATATTATTCGCTCTTTCATATTCAAGCGTTGCCTGCTCGCACTCTTTTTCAAGTCTTATTTCCTCCAGGCAATACTCTGACATTTTTTCTTCGGCTTCATGCTTTAAAAAAACGCCGTCGGTTATATAGATATCCGCAAGATCTCCTATATACTCGGTTATGCTTTGATATTTGTTCTCATCAAGCATCACGCCATTACCGCCGATCTGATATTCAGCAAGATACTCGCCGTAATGTAAAAGTGTTGATAGTCTTTCTATCGTATCACGAACCTGATCCAGCTCGTCATACAGTCTTTCGAGCTTTTTTTCAGCCTTTAAAAACTCCTGTGTGGGCTCATTTGCAAGCTTTACAAGCACGGCGATGTATCTGCCGTCATAATTTCGGTTACTGTATACCGCCTTTAATTTTTCCGTTACCGACAGTCCTTCGTACTGTACGTATACGGCGTTAGTATCAATAATGACAGATTCGTTTTCAGTATCATCACAGATCTCCTCATCGACTGAAACAGTTTCATCTGCTTCTGGTACATCCTCATTCGGAATACTTGGCAGTATATCGGCGGCGGGCTCCCTTTCTCCGTCTGGATCTTCCTCATCTTCAACGTCGTCATCTATCCAAAGAACACCGCCGTCAACGAGCATATCGCCCATTACTAAATCATCACCTATATGGAGAATATCATTTTTTTCATCTGTGCTCTGTTCGGTTTCAGATGCAGATTCTCCGCCGGTAAAGCCATGGTTATCATTATCAGCATTTTTAATATAAAAAACGGCAAACGCTGTAAATATAACGGCAAATGAAGCACATACAGCAGCGATCAGCAGGATCTTTATTTTAAATCCCTTGGAGATCCCTGCTTTTTTCATAACGCTTTTTTGTATTTTATCATACGCAGACTTCGGCAGCTCATTTTCGGGCATTCCGCCCTTTATCAGTTCATCTGTCCGGGTTATGTCAAGACTATCGAAAAAATCTTCCAGTTTCATTTGACGGTCCTTTCAACATAAAATTTCTTTTAACTTCTTTAAAGCACGGTGAACACGTACGTTTACAGCATTTTCAGTCATGCCAAGATGCTTTGCAATCATTTTTCCGCTCTCTGAAAAATAAAACTTTCGTATTATTATCTCTCTGTCGGGTTCTTTCAGAGAATTTACCGCATAAAGTATTTCCTCACGCGTTTCATTATCAAAGCATTCATCCTCAACGGAAAATGAGCTTGTAAGATCTGTATCCTGTTCTTCAATGCTTTCCGCCCTTACGCGCGATGAGCTTTTTCGCAATGCATCAACCGCTTTATTTTTGGCAATAACGCAGATATACGCTTTAAGCGTTCCTTTGCCAAGATCAATTCGATCCCTGCTTTTATACACCTCCACGAATACGTCGCTTACGTATTCATATACCTCATCATCGGAGTACACTCCGTCAAGCCTTGCACTCACAATGGTATAAACGAGCTTTACGTATTTATCCATCAGGGATTTAATTCCCTCCTCAGGTGAGCTTTGCAATGAGGAAAGCAGTCTTATATCATCCACGTTATCACCTCGCTTTAAAAAAATGAACCGATTCCTTATATAGTTCGTATAAAAGAGAAAAATATTACAAAAAACTGCGGCAATTTCTTGCCGCAGTGAATTTATTTGATGAGGAAATCTACGATGTTGTAATTTGCAATAATGTATGCAAATACGATGGAAACGATAGACAGAAGCTTTATGAGTATGTTTATTGAAGGACCGCTTGTGTCCTTGAAGGGATCGCCTACCGTGTCACCGACAACAGCCGCCTTGTGTGAATCGCTTCCCTTGCCGCCGTAATTGCCGCCTTCAATATACTTTTTGGCATTATCCCAGGCACCGCCTGCGTTTGACATAAGAATAGCAAGCAAGAAGCCGGAAACGACCGCGCCGCAAAGCATACCTGCAATACCGGAAGGACCTAACAGCAAGCCGACTGCTATCGGAACTACAACTGCGAGGACAGAGGGAGCTATCATATATCTGAGCGACGACTTAGTGCAAAGGTCAACGCACTTTGCATAATCGGGCTTTGACTTGAATTCCATAATACCGGGAATTTCCTTGAACTGACGTCTTACCTCCATAACGATGCTCTGTGCAGCGTTACCAACAGCCTCCATAGTAAGAGCTGCAAACAGGAACGGAAGCATTGCACCGACGAATACGCCAATCAAAACTCCGGGGTTTATAATATTGAGATCAAGTGAGACATTCATAAGCTCTATCTGCTGCTTGAATGCAACGATAAGAGCAAGAGCCGTAAGCGCAGCAGAGCCGATAGCGAAGCCCTTACCCGTTGCGGCAGTTGTATTGCCGAGTGAGTCGAGAGCGTCTGTTCTTTCTCTTACGACCTCATCAAGACCTGCCATCTGTGCAATACCGCCTGCGTTGTCTGCAATAGGACCGTAAGCGTCAGTTGCAAGAGTAATACCGAGTGTGGAAAGCATTCCGACAGCGGATATAGCAATACCGTAAAGACCGATATTCATATTATCCGTAAGATTGCCGCCTGCAAGCATAAACGATGCAAGGACGGATACAGCAACGATAACGATAGGAGCAACACAGCTCTTCAAGCCGAGTGAAAATCCTCCGATTATGATCGTTGCAGATCCCGTTGTGGACTTTTCCGCAAGCTTTTTGGTAGGCTTATAGGTGTCTGACGTAAAATATTCCGTAAAATAACCTATAAGTACACCTGCAAGCAAGCCGCAAAGAACCGCACCGTAAAGACCGATGTACTCCTTACCGAGCATAAACCAGATAACAGGGAAAGCGCCGAGAGCGAAAAGGACAGCACTTGAATAAGTACCGCGTCTTAAAGCACCGAGAAGCGTTTTCTGATCTGTATTTTCTCCGCAACGAACAAAGAACGTACCGATAACGGAACAAACAACGCCAAGTACCGCAAGAACGAGCGGAAGCGACATCGTTTCAAACGTATTGAATCCTGCCGTTACAGCAAGAGAAAGAGCTGAAATAATAGAACCTACGTAAGATTCATAAAGGTCAGCACCCATACCTGCGACGTCACCTACGTTGTCACCAACGTTATCAGCAATAGTTGCGGGGTTTCTGGGGTCGTCCTCGGGAATACCTGCTTCGACCTTACCGACAAGGTCAGCGCCTACGTCAGCCGCTTTGGTGAATATACCGCCGCCGACACGTGCAAACAATGCCATAGTCGATGCGCCGATACCGAATGTGATCATATTTGCGGAAATAGCATCGGGTGAAAGAGCAAACACATAGCGGAGCAGGAAGAACCATATAGATACGTCAAGTAAGCCGAGACCTACGACAACGAATCCCATGACCG
>JAFYMA010000076.1 GCA_017556845.1 Clostridia bacterium
AACAGTAAAGTGCCAAGACACCAATATATAAGTCCGTAATCTGTATTTCGTCCCGAAATATTAATTATGCCCGGTACAGTGCATCCTACCACGAATGTTGCTATTCCGCTGTTCCAAAGATTAAAGGAAGCCCTGGAGATCTTTGCGTATAATTTTAGCAAAATAATGATCGTGCAAGCTAATGCGCCGCCGACAAGCGGAAATAAAAACATTAAACGCATATGATACGAAAACATTCCGTAGCTGAAATGCGTATATACGGCATTGAATATGATACAGAATACAGATATCAGGATATAATTTACGAGCGTTTTTAAATATCGTCTTTTATTAATATCAGTAACCGATGTAAACAATGTCACTTACCAATCTTTCTGAAGTTTTGCTTCCGGATGCTACCGGATTGTTCACGATCTTTCCGTTGAAATACATAGTTGACGAGCCGCCGCCGTCGAGGTTATATGCAAGCGTGCATCCCTGAGAATGCATAAATTCAGCAAGTTGAAGAAGGGAAAGCCCCTTGTTGTTTGATGTTCTTCCGTCTGAAACGAGAAAAACGTAATGAAGGCTGTCTACTATTCCTATGGCAGTTCTCGGGTTGCTGGATGTAGCAACGGATACTTCATCTCCTGCACGCACCTTTATATCGTCTTTATATATAAGCGTCGGTCCGAATGTAAAAAGCTGATATACTCCCTGAGAAAGAAGCTGCTCGGCGGCAATATTGTTTTCATTAATTATTTCAAATGATCCGTCATATTTTAATATCAGATCGTCATTTTCGTCGTCAGAAAGCATAGAATTACGATATAATGTGACGTTTTTGATAACGTAGCCTCTTTTGTTAGCTCCGTAATAATCGCCGTTTATTGCAAGAATTGCACCATTACGCTTTGCCATAGATGATGTTTTTTCTCTGATATTTGTTCCAAAGGAATCCTTTGCAAGTGCAGTTTTGAAATATTCAGCAGACGAAAGCTCTACGTGTGCAACGTGTACATCGGTATCGCAGTATCTGACGGTCTGAAATGAAATTTTAATATTGTCATCCTGATACGTTTCCGCATCAATAATAGGGAACTGCGGTTTTGGCGGATCTGTTTGCGGCGGAGCTGTTACAACAGGCTCTGTTATCGGCTCTGATGTGATAGCGTCGGTATCCTCCGGCGGTACATTATCGCTTTCTGCATCGGTATTCATTTCAGAGTCTGTATGAGCTTCTGTAAAGATATCACTTTCTGTTTGAGTAACGGTGTCATCACCAACAGTATCTTCCACAGGCTTTGATGTGCCAAAGGAAAACGTGTTGGCGGCAGTCATAAAGTCCTTGCTGTCAGCGTCATCGTACTTTCGGGGAATTACAAAGGTGTCCAAAAGTACAAATGCAGATAAAAGAGCAATGATGACGGTGTAGATAATACAGTAAACGTAAGGTTTTTTAATAAAATTCATAATTTTTCCTTGCGACAATTCAGATTACTATATATTTTAAACTATAAATTTGACAGTTTTATATGCTTTAAGTGAAAAAAATGTGTAAATATTAAAATATCATTGACAAATTCAAAGAAATATGATACTATAAAAGCGAACATATGTTCGGCATTTGTCGGCATATGTTTAATTTTAGCGGCAAAAAGAACAAATGTTCGGTATTTGCGGAAATTGAGAGAAAAATGGCGAAAAAAATATACGTTGGTGTCAATGCTTTTTTTAATGAAAGCGGTCAGATGGAGCCTATTTCGATACAGTGGTATAACGGCAGAACATTGAAAATAAAACGCATAGAAAAAAAGGGGTTTGAATTTGCACAAAACCCCGGTGATAGCGGATTGTGCTATCTGTGCGTTATAGGTGAAAGAACGGTCAGATTATTTTTCGAGGACCCTGCGTGGTTTATCGAGCTTTGAATGTTGACAAAATGTTCGGTGTATGGTAAAATGAGCTATCAAATTAAAGTAGGTCGTTATGGGAATTTTGCAGAAAAATCAAAAATATGATGTCGAAATAACAGATACAAATAATTTGGGCTACGGAGTATGCCGAATAAACGGCCAAGTTGTTTTTGTCAACGGCGGTGTTAAGGGCGACGTATGCCGTATAAAAATAATAAAGGTACTTAAAAGCTATGCAGTTGCTATATGCGATGAGATATATACACCGTCAAAGCACAGAGTTTCTCCAAAGTGTCAGTATAAGCAGTGCGGAGGATGCGTATTTCATAATATCAGTCTTGAATATGAAAATGAGTTAAAGCGTGATTATATAAAAAATTCTGCTATTAAGGCAGGCTTGAAGGATATTAAGGTTGAAAACGTGCTTTGTGCTGATAATGAAGACTGCGGTTATCGCAATAAAGCACAATATCCGCTTACGGTAGATAAAAACGGAAGAATATGCGCAGGCTTTTATGCAAGTCACACTCATACGGTAGTTCCGTGTGATTCTTGTTATATCGCTCCTGAGGTCTTTTCTGATATTATTAGAAAACTCATTGAGTATTTTGAAAAAGAAAAATATACGGTTTATAATGAAATTACTCAAAAAGGACTGTTAAGACACGTATATCTGCGTTACGGTGAACAAAGTGGTCAGATCATGCTTTGCCTTGTTGTAAACGGTAAAGGAATTCCGAATGAAGATAAGCTTGTACAATATATAACATCTGAATTTCCGAATATAGCAACGATCTGCCTGAATTTCAATACCGAAAACACCAACGTTGTTTTATCTCCAAACATAAAAACTATATTCGGAAGCGGATATATTGAGGATATATTGTGCGGCAAACGCTTTTGTATATCGCCTTTGTCATTTTATCAGGTAAACAGAAATGGTGCGGAAGTATTATACAACAAAGCAAAGGAGCTTATGGGCGATGTCAGCGGAGATGTAATAGATCTGTATTGCGGAATCGGTACGGTGGGAATTTGTATTGCATCTGATGCTAAAAGGCTGATAGGAGTTGAGATAGTTCCGCAAGCCGTCGAGGATGCAAGGATAAATGCCGAGTTGAATAGTCTTAAAAATTGCAGCTTTTATGCAGGTGACGCATCCGAAATTTCACAGATCACATCAAAAGCCGAATGTATAATAGTAGATCCGCCGAGAAAAGGGCTGTCAAATGATGTTATAGATTATATAGTATCTGCTTTGCCGAAAAAAGTGATATATATATCGTGCGATCCGGATACCCTCATACGTGATATGGTAATTTTTTCACAAAACGGTTATACGACTGATACCTTATATCCCGTTAATATGTTTCCAAGAACACAACATGTCGAGTCCGTCGTGTGTCTCACACGTAGGCTCGACGTCGATATGCGCCGCTGACGCGTCGCTCGATATGTCTG
>JAFYMA010000077.1 GCA_017556845.1 Clostridia bacterium
AGGAAGAATTCGACTGGGAGTTTTTGTTCATCGGTGCAAACATTGATGCAGTACAGACTGCTGAATCCTACGGTATAGAGCGTAACAGAGCGGTAAACTACAATGCAGACGGTGAAGGAACACGCGTTTTGTACCGTTCCGTAGCAAAAGCTGTAAGCAATATGCGTTCACGTCATAAGCTGCAGGAAAACTGGTGCGAAGAAATAAACGCAGATTACGAGCGCAGAAGGAAATAACAAACAATCGGCTTTGATGTATACGTCAAAGCCGATTGTTATCACTTCGTTATTAACTCTCACCGAAAAGAGATGCGTGCCTTTTTTTAAGATCGGTGTATATCTGCATCGGTATATTAAGACCGTTTTTGCCGCTTCCGAGTAATATTCCGGGCTTAATGCTGCCGTGATAGTCGCTTCCGCCGCTTTCCGCAAGTCCAAACTGTTCGGCAATATCCTTGCACAGCAGAATATCATCCTCGGTATAAGACGAATGCATCGTTTCTATACCTTGCAGTCCCGCTTCAACAAGCTCGGGAAGCATTTTTTTCAGATATTCACCGTCCACTTCCTTCAGCGGATGTGCAAGAACGGGCAACGCGTGTACACTGTATAAAAAGCGAACAAGATCTGCCAACTGCGGACGCTTCGGCTTCACGTAAAAGCCGTACTCATCGGATAATACAGTATCAAATGCTTCGGAAATAGAGGACACGTACCCTTTTTCCATCATAACAGAAGCGATATTTGCACGGTTTATATTTCCGCTTGGGTATTTCTCCTGCACTTGTGCATAATCTATGTCATATCCGGCATTTTTAAGGCAATTGATCAGATCCTCGTTGCTTTTTTTCTTCAAGGCGCGAAACGAGTTCATAAGCGATTCGATCCTGCCGTAATATTCAGCCGAAATAAAAAGTCCCAGCAAATGAAATTCACGTCCTTCGTATTCACACGAGATCTCCGTTCCGGGCACGGCACAAACACCGTTTTTCTCTGCAGCGCTCATAAACTCCGGAAGTCCGGATGTCGTATTGTGATCCGTGAGAGCTATTATCAGATCATGCTCCTTCGCCAGCAAAATAAGCTCTTCGGGGCTTTGACTGCCGTCGGAATATATTGAATGTGTATGAAGATCGCACTGCATAATATTTCTCCTATCTGTTTTAATCTTGGCAATATTTTATCATAACGCATCCGCAAAGTCAATATGTTTTTCCATCTGAGCAAATTGATGTTGATAATTCGTTTTATCTGTGATATAATGTTGCCGTCTTACATAACGCAGAACATCGTTTTTTATAATATCCGAATTCGGATATTGTCTTGGGAGTGAAAATGAGAAAAAAATTCTTAAAAAACACAGCTATAACGGTCGGTGCATTGGCACTGTCGTACAGCGTCAGCTTTTTGCTTCAGAACGTCTTCGATATACAGGAGCATATTACGTCAGTATTTATATTTGCGGTCTTTCTCGTATCGCTCCTTACCGATGGGTACATTTGCGGTGTTATAACATCGCTTGCAGGCATCATAGCTATCAACTATGCATTTACGTATCCGTATTTCGACGTCGATTTTTCGGCTCAGGAAAGCATCTTTTCAGCCATCGTAATGCTCGTTATCTCCTTACTTACAAGTGCTCTTACAACGAAGCTGAAGCGGTGGCAGGAGCTTAAGGCGGAGGGTGAAAGAGAGCGTATGCGTGCAAATCTGCTTCGCGCGGTATCCCACGATCTGAGAACTCCGCTGACGACGATATACGGTGCAAGCTCGTCCATTCTTGATAACTACGATAAGCTGAACGATACGCAGAAAACGCAGATGGTACTCGGCATCAAAGAGGATTCCGAATGGCTGATACGTATGGTCGAAAATTTATTGTCTATCACAAGGATAGACAGCGGAAAGGTAAAGCTTATAAAGACCCCGACGGTGCTTGAGGAGCTGATAGACTCTGTCATTCTGAAATTCAAAAAAAGATACCCCGACCAAAAGGTATATCTTGATATTCCCGATGACGTTGTCGTTATCCCTATGGACGCGATCCTTGTAGAGCAGGTCATCATCAACATTCTTGAAAATTCCATACAGCACGCGGGCGACTTTACAAGACTGTCAATAAAGGTATTCTTAAGCGGAAACGAGGCGGTATTTGAAATATCAGACGATGGAAAGGGCATTGATGCAGACCGTCTTGATCATATTTTCACGGGCTATTACGCCAAGAACGATGAAACGTCCGACACACAAAAAAGAAACGCAGGCATCGGACTTTCCGTATGTGCGACTATCATTAAGGCTCACGGAGGAAAAATAACTGCGGAAAACGCAAATGACGCAGGTGCCGTATTCCGTTTTTCACTTGCTACGGAGGAATTGAATGACAAATAACAAATACAAAATACTTCTCGTCGAGGATGAATCGAACATACGCACGTTCGTTACAGCTTTGCTGGAGGCAAACGAATATCAGGTCATATCAGCACAAAGCTGTTCATCTGCAAAAACTATGTACTCATCGCACATCCCCGATCTGATAATTCTCGATTTAGGCTTACCGGACCGCGACGGAATGACATTTCTTTCGGAGCTTCGTCAAAAGGAATTGACGCCCGTTATAGTGCTTTCTGCACGGAGCGACGAGCAGGACAAGGTGAAGGCTCTCGATCTCGGCGCAAACGATTACATAACGAAGCC
>JAFYMA010000078.1 GCA_017556845.1 Clostridia bacterium
TGACGGTGCCGGTAAAGAGGTTGGTCTCCTGCAACACCACGCCCAGAGAACGCCGCAAATCGGCCTTTTTGATCTTGTTGATATTGATACCGTCGTATCTTATCTTGCCGTCGTCAATATCGTAGAAGCGGTTGATAAGATTTGTGATGGTTGTCTTTCCCGCACCGGTAGCACCAACGAAGGCTACCTTCTGTCCGGGCTCTGCGTAAACCGACACATTATGAAGAACGGGCTTACCCTCTTCATAGCAGAAGTCTACGTCTACCATACGAACATCACCGCGCAGGGGCGTGTAGGTCAGGCTACCGTCGCCGTGTGGATGCTTCCACGCCCACTTGCCCGTACGTTCAGAGGTTTCGGTAACGTTGCCCTGCTCGTCGATATTGCAATTTACCAGCGTTACATATCCGTCGTCAGCCTCGGGCTTCTGATCCATCAGCGTGAACATACGGTCTGCACCCGCCATAGCCATAACGATGGAATTTATCTGCTGTGAAAGCTGGTTGATATTACCCGTAAACTGCTTTGTCATATTAAGGAACGGAACTATAATATCAATGGAAAATCCGAGTGCCGTAAATCCGCCTGCGGTCAGCAAGCCGCGCAAGCTGGGGTTGGGAATGGAGGACAGCAGGAACAAGCCGCCTATCATAGCGCCTGCTACGTATGTCACATTTCCGATATTCATAATGATAGGACCCAACATACTTGCGTATGAGTGAGCCTTTCGGCTGTCGTTGTAAAGCTCTTCGTTTATTTTGTCGAAGTCCTCTTTGACCTGCTCCTCGTGGCAGAACACCTTGATTACCTTTTGACCGTTCATCATTTCCTGAATATATCCCTCGGTCTTACCGATGGATTTCTGCTGACGGATAAAGTACTTTGCAGAACCGCCGCCAACCTTTTTGGAAACGAATATCATAAACGCGATTCCCACAAGCACAACAAGCGTCATCAGTATACTGTACCACAGCATTATGGCAAGCACCGTCAAAACTATAACGGAAGAAGAAATAAGTTGCGGGAAGGAACGGGATACCATCTCGCGCAGAGTGTCGATATCGTTGGTATAGTAACTCATAATATCGCCGTGCTTATGGGTATCAAAATATTTTATGGGAAGATTCTGCATCCCGTCAAACATACGGCAGCGCATTTTATTCAGGAAGCCCTGAGTAATGTGCGCCATAAGCTGTGTGTACGCCGTAATAAACACGATAGAAAGCAGATAAAGACCTGCAAGAGTCAGCACCAGCGGCAGTATCTCTTGCTTTGCGGTTGCCCAATTAAGATTTCCCGCATCAAGATATCTCTGTACTACTTCAAGTATACGCTGAATAAACAGCGCGGGAATGGAAGAAACTGCGGCTGAAAGCACGATACACACTATAGTAATGGGTATCATTACGGGATAATACTTGAAGAGCAATTTGATAACTCTGCCAAGCACGCCCTTTTTTATAGGAGGTCTTTTCATCTGGGGAGCTTGATTTTTCTTACTCATTGTCCTCTCCTCCTCTCGTCTGCTGCTGGTAAACCTCGCGGTATATCTCGCAACGCTGTATAAGCTGCTCGTGTGTACCGCTGTCTGCTACTTTACCGTTATCCATAACTACGATCATATCCGCATCCTGTACCGACGCGATACGCTGTGCAATTATGATCTTGGTAGTTTCGGGAATATACTCGCGGAAGCCTGCACGGATCAGTGCGTCGGTACGGGTATCGACTGCGCTGGTGGAGTCGTCAAGAACAAGTATCTTGGGGCGTTTGAGAAGTGCGCGGGCAATGCAAAGACGCTGCTTTTGTCCGCCTGATACGTTTGTACCGCCCTGCTCTATCTTGGTGTCGTATCCGTCGGGGAACGAAATTACGAAATCGTGAGCCTGTGCCAGCTTGCAAGCCTGTATCAGCTCCTCGTCCGTGGCGTTTTCATTACCCCAGCGAAGATTTTCCTTGATCGTGCCTGAGAACAGCAGATTCTTTTGAAGAACGACTGCAACCTCGGAACGCAGTGTTGTGATATCGTAATCACGAACGTCAACGCCGCCAACGCGAACGACACCCTCGGTGGTATCGTAAAGACGGGAAACCAGCTGAACCAGCGAGGATTTACTTGAACCCGTGCCGCCGATAATACCAACCGTCATACCCGAATCAATGTGAAGATCGATATCGGAAAGCGCAAACTTCTTTGCCTCTTTTGCATACTTGAAGCTGACGTTGCAAAAATCAACCGAGCCATCCTTGACCTGCATAACGGGGTTTTCGGGATTTTCAAGAGCGCTCTGCTCGTCAAGCACCTCAACTATACGCTTCATAGATTCGCCTGACATCGTCAGCATAACGTATATCATAGAGAGCATCATAAGCTGAATAAGTATCTGCATACCATACGTCAGCATAGCGGAGATTTCACCGACGCCGATCAGGCTGCCGCCGTTTTTAATAACCAGCATAGAGCCAACGAACAGCACGAATATCATATTGAAATATGCGCAGAACTGCATAAGAGGAGTGTTAAGCACTACTATCTTCTCTGCGCGGGTAAAGTCGCCGCAAATATCCTCAGCCGCAATGCCGAACTTCTTTTTCTCGTATTCCTCGCGGGAAAATCCCTTGACAACGCGCATACCGCGGACGTTTTCCTCTATGGATTCGTTGAGGCGGTCATACTTTTTGAATACCCGTCTGAAAGCGGGCATTGCGCGGCGGGCGACCATAATAAGTCCGCCTGCAAGCAAAGGAATGATAACGACGAAAGCAGTTGCCAGCGCGCCGCCCATAATATACGCCATAATTATGGAGAATATCAGCATAAGAGGAGCGCGGATCGCTATTCTTATTATCATCATATACGACATCTGAACGTTTACGACGTCGGTAGTCATACGGGTAACCAACGAAGTAGATGAAAACTTGTCGATATTTTCAAAGGAATACGTCTGTATTTTATGGAAAATATCAGAACGCAAATTTTTGGCAAAGCCTGCCGAAGCCTTCGAGCAGGTTACAGCGGCAATGCCGCCGCAAGCCAGCGATATCAATGCCATAACGATAAGCAGCGCGCCCTTGGAATACACCACCGACATATCAACGCCTGCACTGAGATCGTTTACAAGATTTGCCGTGATAAAAGGAATAAAGCATTCTATCACAGCCTCGCACAAGATAAATATAAACGTCAGTATTGACGGGAGCTTATATTCTCTTATGCTTCTTGCAAGTTTTTTCAACATTAAAGCAACACCTCTTTAGAAATATTATAACTTTATAATTATACTCTTTCAGTCTTTATTTTTCAAGACCTTTTGGAAAACTTTCACACATTTATCACATATATCAGCCAAATCGACACTATTCGTCAATTTAAGAAAGGCAACCTGCAAGAAGCGCCACCGGGGAGAGAAGTCCCAACGCTTCAAGCAAATTGCCTTATTGGATCTGTCTCGTGCTCAATTTTATCAAATATTTGATGAAAACCGAGAAAAATACGCCTACACATCCAACACCTCAAGTATAGCACAGTTTTGAGATCATGTAAAGAGAAAAGCAAAAAATAATTACAAAAAATCAAAAAACATATTGACAAATATAAACCGTGGCTTTAAAATCAAATTAACGGTAAACATGAAGTGATGCATATGAATACGGAGGCTTGGTTATGAACACAAACAAAATGAAACGTACCGCAAAGGTTTTCGACGGATTTGCAAATGTAATCGGAAAGATCGCTGTGGGCA
>JAFYMA010000079.1 GCA_017556845.1 Clostridia bacterium
CAACGCAATAAAAGAGCTTACCTCCGACGGCAAAAACGTATGTATGATAGGCGACGGAATAAACGACGCTCCCGCATTAAAAACGGCGAGCGTCGGAATAGCAATGGGCAAAATAGGAAGCGATATAACGGTTCAGGCGTCTGATATTGCCCTCATAGGCGACGAGCTTTCAAAGCTTCCGTATCTGAAGCGTTTGTCAAACGCAACGGTCAAAACGATACGTCTTAGTATATCGCTTTCTCTTATAATCAATCTTATAGCCGTTATTCTTTCGTTCATGCAGGTTTTGACGCCGACAACGGGGGCGCTCGTTCACAACGCAGGCTCTCTTTTCGTAATACTTGTAGCAGCCCTTTTATATGACAGAAAATTCGATCATTAAAGCACGAGCATTCCCACTCTTGTAATAACGGCACTGATTATAAAGCACGCCGGAAATGTTAATAACCAAGCACTTACCATATTTTTAACTATTCCTCCGTTTACATAGCTGCGTTCGCCGAAAAGCGATGCACCTATCATAGCGGAGGCTTTTGTTTGTGTTGTGCTTGCAGGTATTCCTCCGAAAACACTGAACAAAAAAAGGCACACAGCACTTGATATATCTGCACAAAAGCCCTCTGCGTACGACAGACTTACCATATCAGTTCCGATCGTTTTGATTATGCGCTTACCTCCTATGGCTGTGCCTATCATCATAACGATCGAAACTGCCGCTATGTAAAATACGGGGATCCCTTCTTCAGCGCCCAAGGCTATCATAAATATTCCGAGCAGCTTTGACCCGTCCTGACCGCCGTGCATAAAAGACATACACGCACACCCTATCACCTGCGCTCTTTTATAAAACCTATGATCTGCCCTTAACGGAAGCCTTCTGATAAATACAACACACGCTGCACCTGATATTAAGCCCGCTATTGAGGAAAGAGGCACACCGTAAAGCGCCTTTGTAAGCTCCGTTATATCTATACCGGATATACCGTGCATTGCCCAGCCTGCACCTGCCAACGACGCTACAAGACCGTGGCTTTCGCTTGTCGGCAGTCCGAAATACCAGGCGGACAATGACCATAATATAACGGTGCTAAGGCAGGAAATTAGCACGAGATACACCTGCTGTCCGTTTTCAATACGTACCGTATCTCTGACCGTTATTGCAACGTCTGCAAAAAATGCCCCCATAACAGAAACGCCGAGAAAATTGAATACAGCGGAAAGCAGTACGGCGCTTTTCATCTTCATACTGCCTGATGAAACGCACGTAGATACGGAATTAACAGCATCGGTAGCTCCGTTAACAAAAACTATGCAAAACGCAAGAAATAAAACGACAAAAAGGACCATATAAATCAATTACACCCGCTAATTAAATAAAAACTTACAATATGTTTTATATAAAGTTCAAATATTTATGATAAAATAAACTTATCTATGTAATGCTGAAGGGAGTGTGCACTATGACGCCAAAGACGGATATTACGAAGCAAACGAAGGATCTGCTTTCGGGCGATATGCAGGGTGCATATTTTCTATGGGGCGAAGAAGAATATCTCAAACGTGCTTTTCTTTCCGATGTAAAAAAGCTCGTTTGTCCCGACGATGAGCTTAAGACCTTCAATATTACCGTTTTCGACAGTCTTGACGATAAGGACGGAATACTGTCGGCTATGTCGTGCCCTCCGCAATTTTCCGACAAACGATTGGTGGTCATATACGGTGCAGATATCAAAAAAAGCAAGGAATCTCTTGATACTCTGTGTGCTATAATGAAAAAGGCATCCGATTATAAGGAGCTTACGCTTATCGTATATATGTACGCATCTCAATTTGACAGCTCAGAAAGCGACACTAAATCAAAAATAGCAAAAATATCAAAATGCGGCATGTGTCTGTGCTTTGATTTTCTCCCCCGTGAAAAGCTGCTGAAATGGATAAACCGCCATTTCGTATCAGAGGGATTTTCCGTGACTGCTGATATTGCATCGCTCATTGCAGACAGAGCCGCGTGCGATATGAGCATCATCTCGCATGAAATATCAAAGCTGTGTGCATATATGCGCCAGGAAGGTATAACAGAAGCAAGTCGGGAAATAGTGGAAAGCGTTACGGGCAAAAAAACAGTATTTGAAGCCTTCTATATTTCCAACAAAATTTTAAAGCGCGACATTGAAGGCGTTATGTCATACGTTACCGATGCACTTAAAAAAGGTGCAGAACCGTTTGCGTTGATAGCAGAGCTTACAGGTGAGATAGAAAAGCTTTACAGAATAAAGTGCGCTATGAAATCGGGAATGAGTCCGAGCGACATATCGTCAAGGATCGGAATGCACGAATACGCAGTAAAGCTCAGAATGCAGGCGTTAAAGAGCACGAAATCATCTCACCTCAAATTTCTTCTTGAAAAATGCTACGAATCTGATATTTTGCTTAAAAGCACGTCAGCCGATGCACAGTGCATATTAACGTCGCTTATAACGTGTTTATAGTATGGAAAGATTGAAAATAAAGTACCCCGTAATATGCGAGGGTAAATA
>JAFYMA010000080.1 GCA_017556845.1 Clostridia bacterium
GCCTGCCTGAACGAACACTGCATCGTGAAATTCCGCAAATTCATAAAAATACGCACGTGAATCTATTATAGGACCTATATCGGATATCTGTGAATAATCTGCATACAAGGCGAGCAATCTTGTCATTCCGCCCTCTACCGATGCTTCGTATACGATATCAGCCCTTGCTATACCAAGCTGGGGCGCGCCTGTTCTGTCATTTTTCAGAACTACTGCAACGGGGCGGTCGAACAGAATATCGTTAAGCGATGTATTTTCGCCCGTCAGAGGATTTGTATAATACACTGTCGTATCCTCACTCTTACCCTGCGTTTCCTGCTCTTTATTCTGCGTTTCGTCCTGCGTTTGTTCGTTTTTTATGTCCGTCGCTTCTGCTGACACACTGTCTGTTACTGCGATGTTATCGCTTCTGCACCCTGCAAGCAGAGTCACAGCAAGGATACATTGCACAACGCTTAACAAAGTCCTTTTCTTCATTTATTTAACTGCCTTTCGCTTTTGATTTCAAGTTATATCTGTATTTTACACTACAGTCTGTTATTATTCAAGGGAAATTTGTAAAATTCTTCAATTAAAAACGGTTTGCACCGTCTTTGAGCATACGTCGGGGGAATATTTCCACACGTTTATATGCTTGACATCCGGCAAAACGTAGTATTCGGGAGCTTTCTTATCGGAAGGCGTACTCGAAGAGGAAACGATAACGAGCTTTATTTTCATTTTTTCCGCGTTAATGCTCTTTATGTATACTGCCGCAGTATCACCCGCCCTTACGTCAGAGCTGTATTCTGCAAGGCCTGCCAGATTTGCAGAAAGCTCTATAAAAACTCCGTACGGTTCAACGCTTCGTATGATGCCGCTTACCGTCTGCCCGGGCAAAAACGAACGGCAGTTTTCCTCCCACGTACCGAACAGCTCTTTAGTTGAAATAAAAACTCTGCCCGTATTTTCATCAATTGATCTGACAACGCATCGCAGCTCATCTCCGACACTGAATCTTTCATCAGGCCTTTCTATTCTCGATACTGAAATGCAGTCAACAGGAAGAAGCGCCACGAGCCCGCATCCTATATCCGCAAACGCTCCGAACTGCTCTGTATGGGTTATTTTGCACGGAATTATATCTCCGGATGTGAGTTTTGATACATAATTACGGTAGCATTCTTTTTGTGCCGATGCTCTTGAAATATACGCAACCCTTCTTCCGTTTTCCGTGATTATATCGTTAACGTGAAAGCACACGCTTTTTCCCACCCTTGTCAGAACGGCTATATCCTTGATCGGCGAGGTATCAGGCTGAAATACCGCTTCATTTTTAGGCATATATCCGACAACGCCGCATCCGATATCGACCGTCAGATTCATATTTTTATCGCACAGAACTGCTCTGCCGCATATTATCCTTTTTTCCGCCATTGCTTTATAAAGGGATTTTTCGTCATTGCAATATGCCTCAGGTGTCTTATCGGGAGCATACTGTCCTTCAGGTAAATAAATGTTTTGCATTCGATCCTCCACTACTTGTTTTGATCTTCGTTTTTTGTTA
This sequence comes from Clostridia bacterium, assembly GCA_017556845.1. Lineage (GTDB taxonomy): Bacteria > Bacillota > Clostridia > Oscillospirales > CAG-272 > RGIG7213. The sequence continues at coordinate 1,547 of JAFYMA010000080.1, forward strand.
TTCAGTCAAATTCTATTAGCAAGCATTGAAAAATATGCCCGAATTCAAAATTATGCTCTTGTGTTTTTGGCAATAATATGATAAACTTTAAAAAACGGTTCGCCGTTGCTTCAAATATATAATAACGGAGGTATTATGAAAAGAATTGTTTTGATCACATCTGCTTTGCTTTTGCTGTTTTTCTGTTCATGTGTGCACGCAGAAGATCCTTTTGACTCCTTTCATTCCGAAAGCTCACAAAATACCGATCATAATACCGCCTCTGAGCTTAAAATTATTGTCGGTGACGTTGGGAAGGCTGATTTCATCTTACTGTCCTGTGACGGAGAATATGCCGTTATTGATTGCGGATACAAAAGTGATTACGATTACGTTGAAAAGATTCTTTTATCCGAAGGGGTAAAGACTCTGAAATACGCAATCGGCACGCATCCCGACAAGGACCACATAGGCGGAATGGCAAAGCTTATAAAAAATTTCACAGTAGATCAGCTTTATATAAGCCCGCTTGCATCAAACAGCGACGAATATGAAAAAATGATAAAGCGTGCAAATGATAACGGCGTTGCTGTCGTTACAGCATCGCCCGATGATGTTCTGACGTTAGGAAGTGCTTATCTTACCACGTACTGCCCTACGAAAGAGCTTGTAGCATTAAACGATGAAAATGAAGCATCCGTTGTTCAAATGCTCACCTTCGGCTCGTTCCGTATGCTTTTTATGGCAGACGGACAATTCGTATGTGAAAGCGTTTTGATGAATTCCGAATTTGATCTCAGTGCGGATATTATCAAAATTGCACACCACGGATCGAATAAGTCGAGCAGCAGGTCATTTCTCGAAGCGGTTGGAGCAAAATATGCAGTCATATCGGCAGCCGACACGAAGGATGAGGAATTTCCGTCCGACGGAGTTATAAAAACTCTTTCTTCTTTAGGTATGCAAACGCACCGCACCGACACGGACGGAGCTATCGTGATAAACGTAAATTCCAACGGATTTAATATTGAAAGGGGATATGCATTTCATGAATAAAGACGGTGTATTCAAATGTCCTGTATGCAAAAAAATGCTTGTCAGAAACGGCGAGATAATGAAATGCGAAAGCAATCACAGCTTCGATGTTTCAAGTGCCAATTACGTAAATCTTGCAATGAATCAAAGCGGTAAAACGCACGGTGATGACGCTTTTATGGTAAATGCAAGACGAAATTTTTTATCAGGTGGATATTACGAAAAATTGAGAAAAGAAATATGTCTTGCCGTAGAAAACGCAGGAGGCATCACCGTACTTGATGCAGGCTGCGGAGAGGGATATTATACTTTCGCTTTAGGCGGTATCGCCGGCACAACGATATACGGAATAGACGTATCAAAAAAAGCCGTAATGCGTGCAGGAAAGCTTTGCAAAGGAGATTCATTCGGTACGTTTTGCGTAGGAAGCGTGTATTCTATGCCGTATGCCGATAATTCGTTTGACGTTATAGTAAACATATTCTCTCCCCTTGCGTGCGATGAATACAAGCGTGTTTTAAGATCGGGCGGAAGGCTCATTATGGCTGTTCCGAATCCCGAGCATCTCATCCAGCTTAAGCGTGCCGTATACGATGAAATAAAAATAAAGGAAGAATCGGACGATACGCTTTGCGGTTTTGAAATGATAAATAAAAAAAGGGTAAACTATACGTTTACCCCGAAGGACACCAAAGCCATTGAAGATCTGTTTGCCATGACCCCGTATTACTACACGACACCGGCAGAAAAGCGCAGCCGTATTATGAACAGCGGAATATTCGACATAACCGCTGATTTTTCGGTAATTACATATAAGATCATCAAATAGATATATTATCAAGTGAAAATTCCTGCCATATACCGCATTCGGTATCGGGAATGCTTACACCGCTTATTCTTTCTTTCGTTATCGGATGTATAAACGAAAGACTGTATGACCAGAGAGCAATAAACGGGCATTTGACTCTGCTGCCGTATTTTCCGTCACCGCACAAAGGATATCCTCTTGACGAAAACTGCACTCTTATCTGGTGTGTTCTGCCCGTCTGAAGATGTACTGCTATAAGCAGCTTTCCGTCACTGCTTTGTGCGATCCTTTTCCATATAAGGCTCGCCTGCTTTACACCCTTTCTTTCCTTTTCTGCAACGAAAGACTTGTTTTTTTGCTTATCGTGAAAAAGCAGGTCTTTTATTTCGCCCTCGCAAAATTGCGGATCACCCGGAAGCACGGCAAGATACGTCTTTGCCATACCGAACACGCCGTCAATATCGTGATTCTGAACGAGTAATGAAAGCTTTCCCGCCGTTTTTTTATCCTTGGCAAAGACCATAACGCCGCCGGTCGGCGTATCAAGTCTGTGCACGAGCATAACCGTCGGATATTTTTGCAAAAGACAGCTTTGACAATCGTCCTGCCCTGACATATCAGGCTGTGACGGCATCCCCGCAGGCTTTTCGCACAAAATCAGATATTTATCCTCGTATAAAACTTTTATTTCCTTCACTTTATCACCCTAAGAAAAAATCAAAGACAAGCATAACGGCAAAGCCTGTAAGCAGTGCGTACGTGGATACTCTTTCGTTTCCGTGAGAATGTGTTTCGGGAATCATTTCATCACTTATTACGTACAGCATCGTTCCGCCCGCAAAAGCAAGTGCAAACGGCAGAATTGCCTGTGAAATGCTTACCGAAAAATAGCCGATAAACGTTCCTATCACCTCAACTATTCCCGTCATCATGGCAATAACGAACGTTCTTTTTTTACTCATTCCGCTTGCTATCATCGGTGCGATTATTACCATTCCCTCAGGTATATTCTGAAGTGCTATGCCGCCTGCCACCGTGATAGCCTGGGCGATATTATCAGTACCGAAGCTGACGCCTGCTGCTATTCCCTCGGGTATATTGTGTATCGCTATTGCAATAACGAATAAAAGAACCTTATTGAGCTTTTCCGTATTATCCGGATGTGCTTCATAATCAACACCCGTTATTTTATGAAGGTGCGGAACGAGTCTGTCTACAAGATCAAGACATACGGCTCCTGCGAATATCCCAAGCACCGTTACAATTATTGCATATTTTCCGCCGTACTCCAATGACGGAATTATCAGCCCCACAACTGCTGCGGCAAGCATTACGCCTGCTGCAAATGACAGTATCATATCCTGCATACGGTGCGAAGGCTTTTTGAATATAAATCCCAAAAGTGCGCCTATTACCGTTGCACCGCCAACGCCGAGCGCAGTCAATAGTATCGGCATACTGTACCACCTTTCAAAAACACTGTCATTATATGTATGCGTACATCATTGTGTGCGGGATACCGTCCTCGTCGTATATATCTCCGCACGCAGTAAAACCGCATTTTTCGTAAAATCCCTGAGCCTGAACCTGAGCGCTTATAACTATTTTATCGCATCCAAGCTCTTTTTTGGCAAATTGCATAGCATATTTAACGAGCTTTGCACCAAGCCCCGTACCTCGCTGTACGGTTATAACTCTGCCTATCGTAACATCCTGCCTTGCGACAGTTGCAGGACATACCCTCAGATAAGCCTTTATCTTTCCGTCATCAGAGGCTATATACAAATGATACGAATGAATATCCTTACCGTCAGGATCCTGATAAGGACAGTTCTGCTCTACTACGAATACCGCGCTTCTTGCGGAAAGTATTTCATAAAGCTCCATCGCTGAAAGCTCACTGAATTTTTTTACCGTTATCTTATCCATATTTCTTTTCCTTTAAAGCCTTTTTTGTTATATTATCACGCGGTGCGTTTAAAGTCAATACCCAATCAAAATATTTGATTTCGTTATACCGACAATTAAGAACAAATTTTAACATTGTTTTTACAAAACATTATAACTGTATCCTTTTTTGTATGTAAAATAAAGACTGAATGCGGAGTAAGCCTTTGCTCTGCAAATCAATAATGATTTTACGGGAGAGACCAAAATGGATATCTTCTCTATGGTGATCACACTTGTCGGCGGTCTTGCATTCTTCCTTTACGGTATGACCGTTATGTCCGGCGGCCTTGAAAAGATGACCGGCGGAAAGCTTGAAAAAGCTCTCAATTCCTTGACGAGCAATCCCTTCAAGGGTATTCTGCTCGGCATGGGTATCACTATCGCTATTCAGTCCTCGTCGGCGCTTACCGTCATGCTCGTCGGTCTTGTAAACTCGGGCGTTATGCAGTTTTCTCAGACCGTCAGCGTTATTATGGGTTCAAATATCGGTACTACCCTTACAGCGTGGCTTTTGTCACTTGTCGGACTTGAGGACGGCGGTAATATTTTCATCCGTCTTTTGAAGCCGACGAGCTTTTCACCGATACTCGCTTTTATAGGCATACTTATGATAATGACATCAAAGCGTACGAGCAGGAAGGATATGGGCTCTATTCTCGTTGGCTTTGCAGTATTGATGTTCGGTATGTCGCTTATGAGCGACGCTATGGAGCCGTTATCGAAATCAGAGCAATTTGCAAGCATCCTTACGATGTTCCAAAATCCTCTTTTGGGTATACTTGTAGGTACTGTATTTACAGGTATAATACAAAGCTCTGCAGCATCGGTTGCTATTTTGCAGTCGCTTTCCGTAACGGGCGGTATTACATACGGTATGGCAATACCGATAATTATGGGTCAGAACATCGGTACGTGCGTTACGTCGCTTATTTCAAGTATCGGCGTATCGAAAAACGCAAAGCGTGTTGCGGTGCTTCACATATCGTTCAACATAATAGGAACAGTTGCAATTCTCATAATTTACAGTGTAGTTGATGCGATCGTTGAGCTTGCAATACTCGACACGCCGATCGACGCATTCGGAATTGCGGTAGTTCACAGTATATTCAACGTAGCTACAACGCTTATGCTCTTGCCATTCAGAAAGCTGCTTATAAAGCTTGCTGAAAAGATAGTAAGGGGCGATGACATAAAAACAAACGTACCGATCATCGACGAGCGCTTGCTCAAAACTCCTTCGTTTGCAATAGCTGAATGTAACGCCAGCACCGCATCTATGGCTAAATACACCGTTAAAGGAATAAGAAGCGCTATTTCGCTGATGAATAATTTCGACAGCAAGCTTGCTAACGAAATATACGAAAACGAAGAAATGATAGACAAGTACGAAGACCAGCTCGGAACATATCTTGTAAAGCTGTCGGCTGAGGATCTTTCGGTTACGGACAGCCGACAGATAGCAAAGCTTCTTCATACGATAGGCGACTTTGAGCGTATAGGCGACCACGCAGTAAATATAACGGATGCCGTTATTGAAATGAGAGATAAAAAAATATCGTTCTCCGACGAAGCTATCGACGATATAAAGATACTCAGATTTGCAATTGACGAGATAGTTGACCTTACGTTCAGAGCGTTTACTGAAAACAATCTGTCCACAGCCACGGATATAGAGCCTCTTGAAGAAAGAATAGACGATCTTATACTTGACATCAAAACACGCCATATTTCACGTCTGCAGGCAGGAGCGTGCACGATAGAGCTTGGCTTTATACTTTCAGATTTCCTCACTAATTTTGAGCGTATATCCGACCACTGCTCCAATATCGCAGTTGCCATTATCGAGGTTTCGGGTGACGTCGGTATACACCAGTATCTCGGTGATGTAAAATCAGGCAAAAACGAGCATTTCATTGAAAAATACGAAATGTATAAAAACAAATACTCACTTTAAGCATTTAAATAAATAACGGCGAGGGAAACCTCGCCGTTATTTCATTTTTTGAATATTGAAAACAGTCCCTTTTTCTCTTCTTCCTTTTCCCTTTTGATACCCTTAAGCTCATAGCCTGTTTTCTTTACGATCCGTGCTATGTCGTCGTCGGAAATATCCTTATCGGTGATTATTACTGTTTTGTTTTCCTTGGAAGACGAGGCTACTTTTTTCACGTTAAACGCTGAACGTATAGCATCATTCATGTGTGATTCGCACATTCCGCACATCATACCTTCAATATTGAGAATTATTTTCATAATATCACATTCCTTTCTTGGTTAGTCACCGCTAACTGTGTGAATTATACACCTTAACACGCAATTTGTCAATAGCAATCACGAATAACTGAAAAATAAAGATCATACATCATACATTTTACGTTTTTTTTTTGGAAAAATATGTTTTGATATATTGACTTTTCATTTGTCTTATGTTATAATCGAAAAAAAGGTTTTGTTGTGAATTATTGTAATTTTCTATCAAATTCAAGTGCTTTCAGTCAACTTATGCTTGAATAATAAAAAATTAAATATTCACAAGCAAGGTCAATTAAAGGAGGAGCATTATGAAAAAATTATTTATCTTACTATTGGCAGCACTTCTCGTTTTACCCTCTTGCACAAGCATAGAGCAGCCGGAAACCGATAACGGCACATCATCAAGCACACAGATGTCCACAAACGGTGAAAGCACAAGCGCAGACGATCCCCCTTCAGACGATTACACCGCCGACGGCGTTGAAAAGCTGTGCATTGATGCGGCGATGAAGCTCGAGAAAAATATAAAATCAGAAACTCTTTCTTATGATTACAGGCAGGTTATAAAGATAAGCGGAGCAAAGGACAAAGAGCATACTCTGAACACTGAGGTTTCACAGAGTTATTTCGACAAGCTTGATATAAAAGTTAAAAACATCGACGGCGGACGGGACGTTATCTACCGCTCCAACAGTTCGGAAAACGCAATATACGATAATACCAATGATGAAAATATAAAGACGGAATACTCCGTTGAGCGCATTGAAGAAATACTTAACGAATACAGCGATATTTGCTTTTTTGATCCTGCATTATGTGAAAATATCTCATTAAAGGATGTTCAAAGATACCGCTACCGTTATACGTACAATATTCCAAAGGAAAATATAAACCATTTTGCCGCCAGGGCGTTAAAGGTAATAGACTCGTCTCTTTCGGTAAATGACATAACGGTTGGAAATATCGTACGCCTTTCTGCCGAAACGGATATAGCGGTAAGTGCCGCAAACGGCGGAGAAACGTCAGACGTGTATTTCAGATCGTTCAATAACAAAGCATCGTTTACTCTTAATGTAAACGGTGAAGAATACACGGTACACTATGAATCATCAACGGTAAGACTAAAACCGGATACACAGTTATCGGGCAGCATCAATGACGGCAAAGCGTATACGCCAACAGACGATGAAAAGGCGTTTGTTGCTCTTGCAGCAGAATTTGAAAACGATCATAAATCAAAGTCATACACGGAAAGTATTACGCAAAGCATAAAAATAAGCGGTGCAAGATCTGCAGATCACAATATGAGCGCTAATATCAACAGAAGATATCTGTTCCACGAACGCCCTGAAATATATCTGAAAGCTACTGTAAACGGTCAGGAGCGTTATTACCAATCAAACCTTGATGTTTTATTCTTCAAGGAAGGCGAATATTCGGAAAGTAAGGCTTACTCCGTAGAGCTTGCAGAAAGTATTTTCGCACGGTATTACGAGCCTTGCTTCTTCTCTTTTGAAAATTGCACCAATATTTCACTCGTTGAATTCAACAATTACGATTATGTGTTTGCTTATACCTTATCAAACAACGATATAGATTATTTCATTGAAAGATCGCTCGATGCACTCGGCATTGAAGCATCAGTAAGCGACGTTACGGTAGGAAATATAAAGACCTTGAACGGTATAAGCGAAGTTTCGATAGACCGTGAGAAAGACGGCGACGGCATAAAGGGTGCAATATTTACAGGCACGGAATATACAGCCGAATTTACGTTCAGCATAAACGGCGATGAATATACGGTAAATTACAAATCCGAAACTATCAAAAAAGGATAAAACAAGGTCGGGGAGCTTAGCGTGATACTCTTAACGGAGTATTCACGCTAAACGATGTTTGCCCTTGCTGGCAAGTGATGTTGCCTTCGTCAGTGATGTTCACTGCGTGAATGATGTTGTACCTTCGGCACAGTGGGCAAACATCACATCACTGCAAGCATTTGCGAGCAACATCATTATGCGTAGCATAACATCACTTTTGCGTCAGCAAAAACATCACTAACAGAAAAAAGAGCAGACATACAAGATTTTCTTGCGTGTTTGCTCTTTCTGTTTGTATAAGGGCTTGGGCTTAGCCCATTTGCGTTTGACTAGTCAAATGCGATGCTTGCACTTTTGTCAAAGTGAAAATTCTCCGCTAAGAACATCACCCATTCCCCGACCTTGTATTTTTAGCTTCTTATCGTAATTCCAAGCTCTTTATTAAGTGCATCAAGCATTTTCGCACACGAATTGTCCGTTTCCTCGGCTGTCAGAGTTCTGTCTGACGCTCTGAGTGATACGGAGTACGAAATACTCTTTTTGCCGCCCGTCTGAGCGCCTATATAAATATCGAAAAGCTTATAGCCGTCAAGCAATTTGCCAAGAGATTTTTTGATAACCTTTTCTATCTTGGCTGCTTCAAGATCGACATCGCACATAAACGAAAAGTCACGTGTTACCGCAGGGAACTTCGGCAAGGGCTTATACTGTGATGTCTTACCTGCGTATTCAAGCAGCTTATCAAAGTCGATATCAGCGAGGTATACGGGCTTATCTATTGAATAATTCTCCGCTACCTCATAGCTGATCTGACCGAATATAGCCAGCTCTTCCCCGTTTTTCGTTACCTTTGCACATCTTCCGCTGTGGAATATCGGGCAAGTCGTTACTGCTTCATATTCAACGTCATCAATTGCAGTAAAATCAAGTATTGCCTCGACTATTCCCTTAAGGCTGTAAAAATCGCCCTTGAGCGTTCCTATTAC
>JAFYMA010000081.1 GCA_017556845.1 Clostridia bacterium
GCTTTATATACGATTTGAGATTGATGCCCTCGATATATTCCATAACGATGTACTTTTGCTTTTCCTTGACCGAAACATCGTATATGTTAACTATATTTTCGTGTGAAAGCATCGCTACCGCCTTTGACTCGTTTATGAAGCGGTGAACGCTTTCCATATCGTTTGACATATCCTCCTTGAGCATCTTGATAGCAACGGTACGCTTCATAAGAACGTCCTCAGCCTTGAACACTATTGCCATACCGCCGACGCCGCAAAGCTTATCTATTCTGTATCTGTTATCAAGAACAGTACCTATTAGGCCTTCGTATTTTCCCATCCAGTTTGCGTCCTTTCATAAAAAATGGTGTGGCATTACTTTGTTGAAAGAATTACGACCGTTATGTTATCGCCGCCGCCGTTGGCGTTAGCCATACCGACAAGAGTATTGCACGCCTGCTCAATATCAGCAGTATTCATAAGCACTCTTTGTATTTCCTCGTCAGAAACGAAATTTGTAAGTCCGTCAGAGCATATAAGAACGTAGGTGCCTATCTGATCGCCCTCGAGAACGAAAAAGTCAGGGTCTACGTCTTCGTGTGTTCCGACCGCTCTCGTGATTATATTTTTGCGTGGGTGCGTCAACGCCTCCTCAGGCGTTATAGCGCCCGTATCTACAAGATACTGAACGTATGAATGATCCTTCGTTATCTGGCATACAGAATCCTGTGATACCGTATACAAGCGGCTGTCACCGACGTTTATGCAGTACAGCTTATCTCCGGACAAAACGAATGCAACTAAAGTCGTACCCATACCCTCAAGCTCTGCAAACGTCTTACTCTTTTCGTATACTGCAGTATTCGCCTTATTGACGCCCTGGACCATCGTTCTTCTCATTTTCGCATCCGTTATTTCAAGAACTCCGTCAACAGCCGAAAGTATCGTTATTGCATCGCACAGTGAGGTTGCAAATTCACGTATAGCGATAGCGCTCGCCTCACAGCCGCCGTTCGTGCCGCCCATACCGTCGCACACGACGCCGACAGTAACGCTTTTTGACATTACTCTTGTGAAAAAGCTATCCTGATTTACTTTTCTTACAACACCTGTATCGCTTGTACCGAAAATCTGCATTTTATTTCTCCAATCTTCTCATTACTGTTCTGAAAAATTGCTGTTTTTGGAATACCTGAGCTGTCCGCACGATGCGTTTATACCCGAGCCGAGACTTCTTCTTCTCGTTGCGGTTATTCCTTTTTTAGCCAATATATCAATAAACGCCTGCACGGTCTTTTCATCGCTTTTGACGTAAGTGCGTTCCTTTACCGTATTAACGGGTATAAGGTTGACGTGCACAGGGCAGCCCGCCATGCTTTTCCTAAGCAGATCGCCGAGTGCCTGAGCGTGATGCGGCGTATCGTTCACGCCCTTTATCATAGTATATTCAAACGATATTCGTCTGCCCGTCTGCTCAAAATACCTTTTACAGCTTGCAAGAAGCTGAGCTATCGGGTATTTTTTATTTACAGGCATAATTGACGTTCGTGTTTCGTCATCCGATGCGTGAAGGGATATTGAAAGCGTTATACCGAGATCCTCCTGCCGCAGCTTATCTATTGCGGGCACTATACCGCACGTTGAGACGGATATATGTCTTAGTCCGATATTAAGGCCGTTTTCAGATGAAACGAGGCGAAGAAATTTCACCGTATTATCGTAATTGTCAAGCGGCTCTCCTATGCCCATCATAACGATATTTGATATTCTTTTTCCCGTATCGTTCTGAACGCAAAGCACCTGACCGAGCATTTCCGACGGGGTGAGCCTTCTTGACAGCCCCTTAAGAGTAGATGCACAGAATTTGCATCCCATAGGACAGCCCGCCTCTGACGATATACATATCGTATTGCCGTGGTTATATACCATAAAAACGGCTTCGATAAGCTCTCCGTCAAGCAGTCTTAAAAGATATTTTACCGTTCCGTCCTTTGATACATATTTTTCCTCGACGCTTGGTGTACGGATAACCGCATTTTCCTTAAGATATTCACGCAATGCTTTCGGCAGATTCGTCATTTCGTCAAAGCCGACACCGCTATGAAGCCATTTATAGACCTGCTTTGCTCTGTACGTCGGCTGTCCTGCCTTTGTTAAGTATTCCGTCAGCTCCTGCTCGGAGCAAGACAGAATATCGAATTTTTCCGTCATATTTTTTCGATAACGGCTATGTAAAAACCGTCCGTGCCGTCTGTATGCGGCATCAGGGTCCGTTGCTTTATCAGCTTATACGCCGTATTTTCCTTTAAGAATTTTTCAACTGTATCCGAGTTTTCCGCTTTATTCAGGGTACAGGTCGAATAAAGAAGTCTGCCGCCTGCTTTAAGATACTTAACGCTTTGCGAAAGTATTTCGTACTGCGTATTCAGAAGCGAATCAATATTTGACATATCCTTATATCTGAGATCGGGCTTTTTGCCTATAACACCAAGCCCTGAGCAAGGAACGTCGCAAATAACTCTGTCGGCATTTGACAGAAATTCTTCGCAGGGGGGTTTTCTTCCGTCCCTTACCTCAGCGCGTATTATATCAATTCCCGCCTTTTCTGCCGCTTTTCTTATAAGTCCTATCTTATTTTCGTGCAGATCGTACGACGTTATACTGCCCTCGTTTTCCATTGCGATGGCGGCACACAGGCTTTTTCCGCCGGGTGCTGCGCATACGTCGAACACGGTCATTCCCTTTTGCACGTTATGCGTGCTTACGGCTATCTGACTTGCCTCGTCTTCAACGAATGCAGTATCGCCCACAAGGCGCTCGAGCGTTGGAATATCGGCGTTTTGCAAAATACGCACTCCGTAAGGGCTTTGCTCTGTTTTTGCGCATTTTATTCCGTTTTCGTTAAGGATATTTATAACGTGCGAGCGTTCCGTTTTCAGTGTATTTACCCTTAGTGTTATGTATTGCTCGTTTTTATCAAGGAAGCGGAGCATTTTTTCACATTCATCGCCGCAGGACGACAAAAGTGCCATTGCAACTTTCTCATCAAGAGAATATGTAACGCAAAGATATTTTATGTAATCGTCATCTGCCGAAGGAAAATCAAATTTTCCTTCACGTCTGAGATATTCTCTGAGTATTGCGTTAACGAATGGAGCGGACTGCTTGCCTACGTATTTTTTTGCAAGCTCCACACCCTCGTTTACTGCCGAATGGGCGGGTATGCGGTCAAGATATCTGAGCTGATAGATAGACATACGGAGTATGTTTCTCATTTGCACGGTCATATCGTCAACATTTCTTGAGCTGAGGATACCTATTATATGATCGAGCGTTACCTTTTTTTCGACCGTTCCGTAAAACAGCTTTGTATACAGCTTTTTTTCCGCACCCTTAAGATCGAATTTCTTTATTGCGGAGTTATTTTCAAGATTAGTGTATTTGCCGTCGTTTTCGCTGCGGCAAAGCGATAAAAGGGCTATTTGCCTTGCAGTTGTATTCATTTTCTTCTTCTGTTGAACACGGTGGTATAATAAAATATCTGCATTACAGACGTTGCAAGTGCCGCAACGTACGTCATTGCCGCCGCCGTGAGAACCTTTCTTGCACCCTTTAATTCATCGTCGTTCAGAATACCGCATTCTTCAAGCGAGCGCATTGCTCTTTTGCTTGCGTTAAATTCCACGGGAAGCGTAACGAGCTGAAAAAGCGCTATTGCGCAAAATCCGAGTATTCCGAGCATATACAGTCCTGCCATATCGAGCAATATACCGAGCAGTATAAGTATCGGTGCGGCAGATGAGCCGAGATTGCATACGGGCACTAAAAACGAACGGAGCTTTATCGGAGCGTATCCGCTGTGGTGCTGTACTGCGTGGCCCGCCTCGTGTGCGGCAATACCGACGGATGCTATCGACATTGCGGAATGAACTCCCTCTGACAGATTTACGGTATCCGTTGACGGATCGTAATTATCCGTCAGCGTACCGCCGACGGATGCTATCTTAACGCCGTCAGCCTCGGTGTTTCTCATAACGTAAAACGCCGCCTGCGCACCTGTCATCCTTCTTGCATTCGTTATTTTACTGTATTTATTGTAGGTAGACCTTACCCACATCTGACATACTGCCGAAAGAATTATAACGGGCAGCATAAAGAGCAGGTATTCAAAATTAATATACAATTACCGACGTCTCCTTTTATTCGAGCATATCGCCCGTCTGAATCTGTCTTCCTCTTATATAGTCCGATGCCTTCATTTTTCCCTTACCCTCGGGTATGACCTCGCAGACTGTAAGAGTTCCCTTACCGCACGCTATGCATATTTCGTTTTTCTTATCATCGCAGGAAATCACCGTTCCGAAGGGCTTTCCGCTATCGGAATGAGTGTAAAACGACGATGCGATCTTGAGCATTTTTCTGCCCTTTGCGTTCACGAGAAAGCCATATGCGCTCAAGGACGGATACACGCCTCTTATAAGGTTGTGTATGCTCTCTGCGCTTTTTGAAAAATCTATTTTAAGCTCGCTTTTATCAATTTTTTCTGCGTACGTTGAATTCTCATCGCACTGCTTCTGCGGCTGAATGCTTCCGTTTTTCAAGCCCTCAAGCGTTTGTATAAGGAGCTTTGCTCCTATTGAGGACATTATCTGCGACAGCTCGCCGTAATTCATGGCAGGCGTGATCTGCACCTCTTGCTTAAGGAGCATATCGCCGGTGTCAAGCCCCTTTTCCATATACATCGTGGTTATACCCGTTACGGTCTTACCGTCCATAATGCTTCTTTGCATAGGTGCAGCGCCTCTGTATTCGGGTAAAAGAGAGCCGTGGACGTTTATACAGCCCATAGGCGGTATTTCCAGCACGCTTTCGGGCAGTATCTTACCGTATGCAACTACTGCGAAAACGTCTGCGTTCTGCTCTTTAAGTATATCAACGATCTGCTCGGAGCGCAGAGTCTGCGGCTGTATGCACGGAATACCGTGCTCGTCTGCATAGAGCTTTACGGGCGGAGATTGCATCGTTTTGCCTCTGCCCTTCGGCTTATCGGTCTGCGTTACGACGAGAGTGACGTCACAGTATTTGCAAAGCTCATCAAGACACGGAACTGCAAATTCGGGAGTACCCATAAAGACTGCGCGCATCAGTCGTCAGCCTCCATTTCAGCGATTTCTTCCCTTGAAAGCATTCTCACTGCGTTATCGTAAAACAGAACGCCTTCAAGATGGTCCGTTTCGTGACATACAGCTCTTGCCAAAAGCTCCTCTGCTTCAAGAGAAAACTCCTCGCCGTTTCTGTCAAGAGCCTTTACAGTGACCTTTGCAGGACGCTTTGTGTATCCCCATTTACCCGGTGCAGAAAGGCAGCCCTCTATTTCCTGCTGTGAGCCCTTTTTCTCCGTGATAACTGGATTTATGAACTCTATCAGCTCTCCCGGCTCTACTTCGATTATGCATATTCTGCGTAAAACTCCGACCTGCGGGGCTGCAAGACCTACTCCGCCCGAATCGTGCAGAGTGTCCGCCATATCGTCAAGAAGCTGAATTATTCTCGGTGTTATATCGGTTACGGGACGGCACTTTTTTCTGAGTATCTCGTCCGTATCCTTTACTATCGTCATAATTGCCATTTTTATCTCCGTATACCGCTTGCGCGGCAATAAATATATTTTACCCGATCGACGTAGGATTTATGCTTACGCTGATGCTTACGCTTTTCGGAGCGTTTTTCGCAAAATCCCTGAGCAGCCCGGTAAACAGCTGCCGAGTCCGCTTATTCAAGCGGCATTTGACTATCAACTGCATTCTGCAGTTTCCCTTTAATCTATATACGGGAGCTTCAACCGGGCCGAATATCTGTATTCCGACGTCGCTGAACTGCCCGTTTATCTCTTCCTTAAGTCTTTCATTGAATTCAACTGCCGTTTTAACCGCCGCCACCTCTGTGCCTGAGGTAAAAACGAATACAGCCATATCGCAGAACGGCGGAAACTTCAGCGCGCGCCGCAATGCGATCTCACTTTTATAAAAACTTTCGTAATCCTGCTTTGATGCAAGCTTTATTATTTCATTTTCGGGATTGAACGTCTGTATGACGGCGATCCCCTTTTTTTCAGCGCGTCCCGCTCTTCCTATAACCTGCGTGAGCAGAGAAAACGACTGCTCGGAGGCGTGGTAATCCGACACGTAAAGCGAGCTGTCAGCCAAAATGACACCGACGAGCGTTACGTTCGGGAAATCGTGCCCCTTCGTTACCATCTGCGTGCCTAAAAGCACGTCTGATCTTTGTGCTCTGAAATCGCCGAGTATCTTTTCGTATGAAAACTTTGACGATGTTGTATCTGCGTCCATACGCTGAACGGTTATTCCGTAGCCGTATTCCTCAATATCCTGTGCTATCTTCTGTGTGCCGTGCCCCATATACGCTATGTGAGGCGAAGCGCATTCGGGACATTTTTCGGGTACTGACGTGCGGTATCCGCAGTAGTGGCACAGAAGATAACCGTTTTTCTTTCGCTCCGTATGCTCTTCCTGTGCTTGATCCGCTGTATGCTTATGAAGCCTTTTCGTCGTGTGATACGTAAGGGAAACGTCGCAATTCGGACACATGACCACGTGACCGCACATACGGCACGACAGAAAATTACTGTATCCGCGTCTGTTCAAAAAAAGCACCGACTGATTGCCGTTATTTTTGTTCTCTATCAATTCGCCTTTAAGGACAGTACCTATGGCATCGGTGGCACCCGATGCGTAATCCTCTCTCAGATCGGCGATGACCACCTTCGGAAGCTGAGCCTTGCCGTACCGCTGCGTAAGCTTTACAAGACGGTATTTTCCCGTCTGTGCCTTGTAGTAGCTTTCTATGCTCGGCGTTGCAGACGACAAAAGCATCACAGCGTTATGTGCATTACATCTGAATCTTGCTATATCTCTTGCGTGATATTTCGGAGTCATTTCGGATTTATACGTATGCTCCTGCTCCTCGTCTATGACTATAAGACCGATGTTTTTCAGCGGTGCAAAGACCGCACTTCTCGTTCCGATGACCATATCTATACTGCCGTCGGCTATACGGCGGTAAACGTCTGCCCTTTCGCCTGCGGATAAAGCAGAATGAACGACGGCAACTCTTGTGCCGTAGGCTGAACAGAATATGCTGACTGACTGAGGCGTGAGGGATATTTCCGGCACGAGCATTATCACGGTCTTTCCCCTTGATATAACGCTGTCGCACAGTGCTTTTATAACACGCGTTTTTCCGCTTCCCGTAACACCGTGCAAAAGAACGCCCGACGGCTTTTCCGTCTTACAAAGTGCATCTATTTCTTCAAAAGCAGCCCTCTGTTCCTCGGATAACGGACTTTCCGCCACATCGCTTTTGCCATTTTCTTTATATGGATTGCGGAGCCTTTCCTCAATTCTTACGGCGATCACGTCTTCAGCGCAGAGCTTTTTGAGCATTTCGCCGCTGATCTTCGTTTTCTGCTTTAAGTCGTTTTTTTCACATTCGCCGCACTCGTTAAGCATATCAATGGCAAGACGTGCCCTTGCACTGCGTGTCATTTGCTTTGCGTATTCGGGCTCTGCGGTCAATCGGTAAAATTCGGCCTTTTCCGTTTTCGGCATTCCATGCGTACGCACCTGCCTTATAACTGACTGCGTATCGCACAGACCTTGAAGCATTTCAAATACGTCCTTGCCGTAACGCGATCTGAGCTCGGTCAGAGAAATTCCCTTTGGGCTTTCATCTATCGTTTCATAAAGGGCAAGCAGCTCTCCGTCAACGCTCGGAGCGGTATGAGTTGAGATATAATACTCCTCGGGCGAGCCGAGAACGGACGGCGGAATTATCGCCCTTGATGCCTCGTTGAAGGAGCAAAGGCAAGTGTCCGAAACGTATTTGCACAAGTCCAAAAGGTCTCCCGAAAGGGAAAACGCATCCTCGTACACTCCGATAATGCTCTTCATTTTTTCATCCGACTCGATAGCGCCAATGCCGGTAACAAGACCGATTTGCGTCTTGTTTCCGTTTCCGAACGGCACTGTGACAAACGAGCCCTCGCGAACCTCGGACTCAAATGCGTCGCCCACAAGATAGGTATACTCGCCCTTAACGTAATTCGGCAGTGAAAGTATACTTACAAGTGCGCTTTTCACTTTTATTCTTCCGTAACTTCTTCAACTACGGGCTTTTCACCCTGACGGTATATGTCTACGCCGTCGCAGTCGATAGCGGATATAGCGTTTCTTACAGCTCTTTCATCGCAAAGATCCTTGTTTATCATAGAAACGAGAGGTCTGTCAGTTCTTTTCTCGTTTATCTTCTTTTCTGCATCCGTTCTCTGCTTTACGTATTCGTCTACGACCAGATGTGCCGTTTTTGCCGTTGCTATTACAAGCTCGTATCTGTTGTACTTTCCTTTTGTAAGCTGATCGATCGAAGGTTTGATGATTTCCATTTTCTATACTCCTTAAAAATTAATCAATTTTTGTACTCATAAATTTTTTCACAAAGCTGTCCGTTCTGGAGACCTTGTGCTGCTCTGCGGTTATTATTGCCCGCAAAGCTCTCGATGCTTCATACGATTTTCCGTCCTCGTTGAGCACTATGTAATCGAACATATCAAAGCTTCCAAGCTCCTTGATAGCCGTTTGCATACGTTTTTGTATAACCTCTTCAGTCTCAGTCGCCCTGCCTCTGAGTCTGCCCTCAAGCGTTGCGTAATCGGGCGGAAGTATCCATATAAGAACAGCGTCGGGATAAAGACGCTTTACGTTTGCCGCACCCTGCACCTCAAGCTCGAGAATAACGTGTATTCCCTTTTCACGCTTGCCGTTTATTTCGGATAAAAGCGTACCGTAGTGATTTCCCACGTATTCCGCATGCTCAAGAAAATCGTTATTTGCAATATGCTCCTTGAATTCCTCGACAGACATAAAATGATAATTCACTCCGTCTATCTCGCCGGGTCTCGGCTTTCGGGTCGTTGCAGAAACACTGTAAGCACAGTCGCCCTCGTTTACAATGTTTGCAAGAACAGTTCCCTTGCCGCTTCCGGCGGGGCCCGTAACAACGATCAGAAGACCTTTTTTCGTTTCTTCCATTTGTTATACCGTCCTTTCGTAAGTCTGTAAAGCGATCTATACATCGCTATCGTCATTTTCCAATCTTTCGGCGGTCTTATCGGTAGTAAGCGCACATAAAAGCACCGTACCGTTGTCGATCAGTAGGACGCTTTTCGTTTTTTTGCCGCAGGTGACGTCCACCACCCTGCCCTTTTCCTTTGCCTCGGCAACAAGCCGCTTTATCGGTGCGGCATCGGGCGAGCATACTGCAAGTACCCTTTCCGACGCCACGTAGTTACCGTAGCCGATATCAGTAAGCTTCATTCTATGTTCTGTATCTGCTCTCTGATCTTTTCAAGCTCACCCTTGATGGCTACCACCGTATGAGCCACCTCGGTATTCTGCGCCTTGCTTCCGATCGTATTCGTTTCTCTGTTGATCTCCTGAAGTCTGAAATCGAGATCTCTGCCGAC
>JAFYMA010000082.1 GCA_017556845.1 Clostridia bacterium
ACTTGCACATATTTACGCTCTGATACCACGGACGCGCCAAAAGCTCGTCGCTGCCGTAGATGAGATTTGTTGTGAATATCTTGTTTATATATCCATCCTCATAAGCCTTGTCGAACTTTTCAAATCCATTGCAGAACAATCCGAACGAAACGAATACGAATATACGCTTTGCGCCCTTTTCCTTGAGCTTATACGCAATGTCGATAACAGATTCACCGGAGGATATCATATCGTCAACTATGATAACATCCTTACCTGTAACGTCATTACCCAAAAACTCATGCGCTTCTATCGGATTTCTTCCGTCTACGATAACCGTATAGTTTCTTCTCTTGTAGAACATACCCAATTCAAGACCGAGCACGGACGAGTAGTACATACATCTGCTCATACCGCCCTCGTCGGGAGAAATTATCATCGTCTTACCTGCAGAAAGGTCAGCATCGGGAATATTGTTCACAAAAGCCTTTATCATCTGATACGTAGGCTGAACACTGTCAAATCCGCTCAAAGGAACGGCGTTCTGTACTCTGGGGTCATGAGCGTCAAACGTGATGATATTAGAAACGCCCATATTGACCATTTCCTGAAGTGCTATCGCACAGTCAAGAGACTCTCTTGCGGAACGCTTATGCTGGCGTCCTTCGTAAAGCATAGGCATAATAACGGATATGCGGCGTGCCTTTCCCTCTATTGCTCCGATAATGCGCTTGAGGTCAGAAAAATGATCGTCCGGAGACATAGGCACCTTTCTGCCATACATTTTATACTCTACTCCGTAATTGAAGCAGTCGCAAATGATATACACGTCTTTTCCTCTTTGCGATTCGTGTAATATCGCTTTTGCTTCTCCTGTACCGAATCTGGGGCATGTTGCCTCGATACTGTAGCTGTCGTGCTCGTGTCCGCGCCATTCGCATATATGGTCATCTACCTCTTTTGTGAATGACTCGCATCCGCGCATACCAATTATTTGCAGGTCGCCGTAAGGCAATTCGATCAAGCTCATTTTTCTTCCCTACCCTTCATTATTTAGTTATAGTTACTTTTTTAAGTACTTTTGAATTATTGGGATCAAGTCCCTTTACGTCTGCAAGGCTGCAAGCAAACAGCTGCATAACCGGTGCCATAAAGAACGGTGCTGCAAAATCCGATCCAAGAGACGGCACTTTAACCGCAAACTGCTCTGATCCTGCAAGAGAATCGTCATCTGTTATGACGAGAACCTCAGCTCCTATCTGATGCAGACGTTCTATCATAGCCATAGAATCATCAAAAACAGGTCCCTTTGCCGCAAGCACTATGACAAGGGCGTTTTCCTCTACCTGTGCTAACGGACCGTGGTAAAAGTCGCTTATCGCATTGCCCTTCATTCTTATGCGGTTCGTTTCAAGCACCTTCAAAGCACCCTCGAGTGCTATCGGGTACGTCATACCTCTGCCGAGAACGAATGCGCTGTCCAGAAATCTGTATCTTTCTGCAAGGCTTGAAATTTTTTCAGGCATATACGAAAGCATTTTACCAAGCTCATCAGGAATTTTATCCATAAGCTCTATCACCTGCTCGTTGCCCGTTATTTCCGCACAAAGATGTGCAAGAATATACATCTGGGATGTAAATGTTTTCGTTGCGGCAATACTCTTTTCCTCTCCTGCATGGCAGTAAAGATGATATTTAGCCTCTTTTGCCAAAGGCGAAGACGGATCGTTTGTAATTGCCACCGTCAGCTTTCCCTGCTCATTTGCCTGGCGGATAACTGTGAGAACATCCTCCGCCTTGCCTGACTGTGAAACACCTATAACGGCTGAGTTTGAAAACTTAATGCTTGCACCGTATTTTGATACCGCGCTTGGTGTACCCAACGTACACGGAATACCTCCGCATATAGCAAACAGATACTGTGCATAGATACAAGCGTGATCGCTCGTGCCTCTTGCTACAAAGTAAACGCTGTCAAGCCCTGCTGCACGGTACTCATTCGCAATTTTTGCGAACATATCGCAGTTTTTTTCTTTAATACCGCTTAAAACCGTCGGTTGCTGTAATATTTCATCCAACAACAAAGACATTTTGTCACCTCCTATTGCAGATAGCCCGGCAAAAACTCAGCCGGAACGTTGTCTGTCACATATGATTTTAATTTATCCAGAGTAACGGCCTTTGATTCATTGCTGTTGCAGCCGTGATCGGTTGCCATTTTTTCTGTATAATTCTCCATTAAATATACGTACACGTTTTGACGGTACTTAAGATCGTCCTTAGTCGGATGATCTATGTAGTTTGTTACCGTAGGAAGCACCTTTACGTTATCAACATACGGATCTGTACCGTTTTTCACTATATCAAACGATACCATAATGCCCACCATGTTTCTTGCATAAAGCATAGTGGACAGAAAATTGCCCAATGAATATACGCACAGAGTTTTTCCGTTGTCGGTTTCTATCCATTCGATAGTTTGAATAACGTGCGGGTGATGACCGATTATAACGTCTGCTCCCCAATCTGCCAGATCGTGCGCGATCTGCTTTTGAGATGCATCAGGATCAAATTCGTCTTCGTCACCCCAATGCATAGACACGATAACAAAATCCGCAAGCTCACTTGCTTTTTTTATCTGCCGTTGTGCAGTTTCTTCGTTATAATACGAATATTTTGCATATTTGCTTGATTTGACAGCATCATTATAGTCATCGCAATGATTGATAACGTCAGTATACGCCAGAACGGCTATTTTGAATCCGTCTTCCTCAAATATTGCTATTTGCTCCGCAGACGTTTCTGAGGTGTAAGCGCCGATCGCCATAACAGGCTTATCCTTCCAGTAATTCACCGTGTTTTCAATGCCGTCATCGCCGTTATCAAGCATATGATTGTTTGCCATCACCACGATATTGAATCCCGCGTTCATAATCGCTTTGCCCATATTGACGGGCGTTGCAAATCTGGGATAGCCTGAGGCTTTAAAAGGAGATGTGCAAATCTGCGATTCCTGGTTTATCATCGCAAGGTCCGCCTTCTGAACGGTGGCTCTTATATCGTCATACATCGGATCAAAATAATATTCACCGTCGAATGACTCTTCTCTTTCGGCAAGAGTTGAAGCAAAAGTGTATACTGCCTCGTGGGCAAGATTGTCCCCGGCGGCAATAAATGATATTCTGCCGTCATCAGTTTCAATATTTTCCGTCTGAGCATCGGTCTGTGATGATGCTTGCGTTTGAGCGTCGGTTTGATGTGTCGTATCGCCTTGCGTATCTGTATTGAATGATCCCTGAGTTTCGTCTGCGCTATCTGATGTGCAGGAAGCAACACTGAGTAACACGGCGGCGCTCAATATTCCGATCACAATTCTCTTTATTATATTATTCATTATTATATATACGTTATTTGAGGTAATCTGTTAAAAATTCCTCTGATATGTTGTCGGTTATGTACGAGCAGAACGCGTCATACGATACAGGTGCGTTACATCCGTGCGTAACAGCAAGACGCTTTGAAAACTTCTTCAACGGATATACGCAGTATCCGCTGCGTGACGTTGTATAATAAGTTATAGTGGGTATTACCTGAACGTCCTGTATGCTTACTCCGCTGTCGTTCTTTACAACATCAAACTGAAGCATCATTCCGACTGTATTGTACGAGCCTGACATATTGGACAGGAAATTACCGAGTGAATATACGCAAAGGGATTTATTTCCGTTATTAGCCTGTATCCATTCAACAGACTGCACGACGTGGGGATGGTGTCCTAAAATAACGTCAACGCCGAGTCTTGCAAGCTGATTTGCTATATCCTTCTGACTTGAGGTAAGCTCAAACGTGTTCTCCTCGCCCCAATGGATAGATACTATAACTATATCAGCAACCTGCTTTGCTTTTTCGACTTGTCTTGAAGCCGTACGGAAATTGTAGTATGTATATCCTGCATAGTCGCTGCTGCTTGCGGAAATATTGAGCACGTCCGTATATGCAAGAAGTGCAATTTTTATTCCTTCCTGCTCAAACACGGCGATATCGTCGCCTTCCTCCTCGGAAAGATCTATACCTACCTGAATAACGGGCTTATCCTTCCAATAATTCACCGTTCCGAGCAAGCCCTCATCGCCCATATCAAGCATATGATTGTTTGCTGTAATGATAGCGTTGAAGCCTACGTTCATAAGTGCAGTACCCATATCAACGGGTGTGCAGAATGACGGATAGCCCGACGCCTTATATCCCTCACCGCATATTTGCGATTCCTGATTTATTATTGCAAGATCGGCAGCCTGAACGATGTCCTTTATCGGATCGTACATAGAGTCAAAATAATATCCTTTAGTGGGAACGGTAACACGGCGTGCTCTTGCCGCTGCATCCTTGTATACGGATTCGTGAACGAGGTTATCGCCTGCGGCAATAACGGTCACAACACCGTCGCCCTCTTCCTTTGGCTCCTCCGTCTGAGCATTTGTTTCAACGGGTGCAGATGCATCAGCTGACTGAGCGTCCGTCTGTGTTGACGTGCTTGCCGTATCAGAGCATGCAACGAGCGCAACAGCGGAAAGACAGAGCATACCTATTAAGGCTCTTTTTATAATATCAGTTATTTTTTTCATATATAACCTAATTGCTTTCTTTCTTTAAATATTCCGGCAAAAACTCCGCAGAGATCGTATCAGTTACTATTTTACGGGCGTTTTCGACCGTGACCTTGTTTCCCTTTGAGTTACAGTGATGATTTTTAATCATATCATCCGTCAGATTTTCAAGCAGAAAAAGCTGAACGTTTTTATAATTGGTCGATTGATAACAAAACGTGGGAATGCACGATGCATTTTCTATATAAGGCTGCTCGCCGTCCTGATATACTATATCAAAGCAAGCAGTTATCCCCACCATATTTTTGAGATAATCCTGGCAGTTTATACCGTTTCCGAGAGAATAGTAGCAAAGCGTTTTATTTCCGTTTACGCCCTGTATCCATTCGATCGGCTGTATAACGTGCGGATGATGGCCCAGAATAACGTCAACACCGAGATCGGCAAGAAGCTGTGCGTATTGATTCTGGTCATCGGTCATTGTATATTTATTCTCTTTTCCCCAGTGCATAGATGCAATAATGACGTCAGAGCACGTTTTCGCCTTTTCAACGTCTCTTTCTATACGCTCTCGCTCTATTAAAGGAACTACCGTATCGCTCGATTTAAGCGGAGAAATATTCGTATCGTAGGTATACGCCAGAAACGCTATACGCACACCCTTGCATTCAAGCACTCTTATGCTTTGTGCATCCTCTTCATTTCTGTATGCACCGACAGTCAGAGCATCGAGCGTTTCCGTAAAATCCAGCATCTTTTCAAGTCCCTTTGATGACTGGTCGAGAATATGATTGTTTGCAAAGCAGATAACGTCAAAGCCGAGTGACACGAGGTCGTGTCCCATTTGCTGAGGCGTATTGAACTGCGGGTAATTATGGTATCCGTATTCCTCTCCGCACATAGGCGTTTCCTGATTGATATACGCAATATCTGCCGTGCTTATCATTTCTGAAACGTCTTTGTATTTCGGAAGAAAATCGTATTTTCCGCCGCCGAGCGACGCTTGCTTGAATATCGGGCTGTGAATCAAATTATCGCCCATTGCAACAAAGCTGATGCGAACAGGATCCTTCGGCACTGTAACAACATCCTGAGTCGTTTGTTCGGGATACGTTTCATCGCCGTTATTTTCCGTCTGCATATCAGTTTGCACCGTTTCCGTTTGAAGATCACCGCTTGTCTGCTCTGCAAATGACGTTTGGCTGTCGCCGCCGGAGCATGACACAAAAACCAAGACGATCAATGTCAACAAAAGCGATACGGAGCAAAATTTCAGCTTTGACATAATTACCTCAATTCATCAACAAAACCCACACACGCTTTTGCGGCTGGTATAAGCCGCAAAAGCTGTGCGCAGGCATTAAAAATTATCTTGCGGAAAGAACTGTCTTTTCGTAGTTCTTAACTTCAGCAAGCCATGCCTCTTTTACAGGTACGCCCTGTGTTTCGCAATAGTAATCCCAAACAGCTGCGAAGGGGTATGACTTAAGTTCCTCAAGCATAGCAAGACGTGTTGTAAAATCGCCTTCCCATTCAGCCTTGCGGAGCATATCCGTAGGCTCAAGCTTTGCGAACAGAAGTGCTTTCTGCATATTTCTTGTACCGATCGTCCATGCAGCGATACGGTTGATCGAAGCATCAAAGAAGTCAAGTCCGATGTGAACTCTCTTCTCAAATCCGCCTCTTACGATCTCCTGTGCGATAGCCTTAAGCTCGTCGTCAAAGATAACAACGTGGTCACTATCCCATCTTACAGGACGGGAAACGTGGAGAAGAACGTCGTTCATATAGAGCATTGCAGAGGATATCTTATCGGAAATAACCTCTGTGGGATGATAGTGGCCTGCATCAAGAGTAAGCATCTTATTGTTAGCCATAGCGTATGCCATATAGAACTCGTGTGAGCCTATCGTGCAGGACTCAGCGCCGATACCGAATACCTTACTTTCAACACCGCTGAGGTTGTATCTTGTATCTTCGCCAACGAATATCTTATCGTATGAATCCTTAAGTCTTGCTCTTGCCGCATATCTGTCAACGGGTATATCCTTGTATCCGTCGGGTACCCAGAAGTTAGTGTAGCACATCGTGCCGAGCTCTTTACCGAAATACTCAGCTATTTTTCTGGATGCGATGCAGTGCTCTACCCAGTATTCTCTTACGCTGTCATCGGGGGAGGAAAGTGTAAGACCGTCCTTCATATTGGGGTGCGAGAAGCACGTGGGGTTGAAGTCAAGAGCGATCTTGTTCTTCTTTGCAAAATCGATCCATGTGTCAAAATGCTTGGGCTCGATCTTGTTTCTTTCAACCTTGCCGCCGAGGTTATCAAGATAGATGGCGTGCAGGTTAAGTCTCTTCGTACCGGGAATAAGGGTGAATATTTTTTCAATATCAGCCTTCAATTCGTCGATGGAACGAGCTCTGCCGGGATAATTACCGGTCGTCTGGATACCGCCTGTAAGATCGCCGTCGGGATTTTCAAATCCTCTTACGTCATCACCCTGCCAGCAGTGAATGGATACGGGGATCTCGGCTGTTTCCTTGATCACCTTGTCTGTGTCTATGCCAAGCTTGGCATAGGCTTCTTTTGCAATTTCATAAGCTTGCTTTACGGACATTGTTTTTTTCTCCTTAAAATATTATTTACGTTTTTATATGTAATCAGATAAGCTTCTTGAATCTTTCGTAAGCTTCATCGAAGATAGCAACGGATTCCGCATTGGGCTCGTAATGCTTTATTTCAAAGCTGTTACGGATAACGTGGCGAGCCTCGCTCATATCCTTGATAGCGCCTGCCGCAATAGCCTGAACGGTAATGTTGCCGATAGCAGTTGCTTCAACGGGACCTGCGTATACAGGACGGTTGCACGCATCTGCACAGAATTGGCAAAGAGGACCTTCCTTCGTACCGCCGCCGACAATATTGATAAAGGGAGTCTTTTTGCCCTTCATATCGTCGATAGCTTCAACTGCCCATCTGTAACGCAGAGCAAGTGAATCGAATATAGTACGGATGATCTCGCCAACCGTTTCGGGAACGGGCTGGTTCGTTCTTGCGCAGTATTCCTGAATTCTCTTGGGAATATTACCGGGTGCTACGAAGTCAGGAGCGTCGGGGTTGATAAGGCTGCGGCAAGGTGTTGAAGCAAGCGCCATATTTGAAAGCTCGTCAAACGTGTACTTCTTGCCCTCTCTTATCCACTGACGGCGGGACTCCTGCTCTATCCAAAGACCCATAATGTTCTTCAGGAAGCGTATCGTTCTGCCGTAGCCGCCCTCGTTTGTAAAATCGTATGCAAACGATGCATCGGAAACGATAGGCTCTTTTATTTCCGTACCCATAAGCGACCACGTTCCGCTTGAGATATAAACGAAATCCTCACCCTTTGCAGGCACTGCAACGACTGCACTTGCCGTATCGTGAGCAGCTACGTTTATTACGTTTGCGTTTATGTCGCCAAGCTCTGCCTTAAGCTCGGGGAGCAAGGGACCTACTACCGCACCGGGCATCTTTATGTCTGTGAAAAGATGTGCGGGGATATTGAATTTATCAAACAGTGTCTTTGACCAGTCGCGCGTTCTTGCATCAAGCAGCTGTCCTGTCGATGCTATCGTATATTCCGTCTGCTTAACGCCCGTGAGGAAATAGTTCAACAAATCGGGGATAAACAACAGCTTATCTGCCGCAGCAAGAAGCTCGGGGTTATCACGCATTTCAACGTAGAGCTGGAAAAGCGTGTTGAAATTCATAAACTGAATACCGGTAATATCGTAAATATCCTTCTTTGAGAATATCTTGAAGGCTTCCTCCTGAG
Source organism: Clostridia bacterium (assembly GCA_017556845.1). Taxonomy (GTDB): domain Bacteria; phylum Bacillota; class Clostridia; order Oscillospirales; family CAG-272; genus RGIG7213. Next base: position 8,402 of record JAFYMA010000082.1, read on the forward strand.
CGCCGATCGTGCGGTCGTCACGATAGTGCACGGGGTTTGTGAGAAGCTTACCGTGCTTATCGAGCAAGCCGTAGTCAACGCCCCATGTGTCGATGCCTATGCTGGCTATATCCTTATCCTCTGAAAGAGCGCACTTATTTATCGCCTGCTTTATTTCGTGGAATATACGAAGTATATCCCAGTTAAATGAGCCTGCTATCGTTACGGGCTCGCTTGCAAAGCGGTGGTTTTCCTCAAGAGTGAGCTTTTCACCGTCAAATTTGCCGATAATGCCTCTGCCGCTTGATGCGCCAAGGTCGATCGCCAGCATTTTCAAATCTGCCATTTTCGTTTCCGTTTCTCCGACTCATAATATTTTGTACCGTCTTTCTCCCACTGTCGGTATGGGTACGGTGTATACTCGGCATGTTGCGTTTTTCGCAAATGCCTTAAAAATCACGCCACTCGTCTGCCACGTTTTCCGTAGCACCCGAAAATCCTGCATCAAGTGCAGCCTCGTGTATTAATTGACAGATCTCCTCTGCCTGCGTTGAGTCTATCAACTCATAATCGCATTTTTCATTGAGCTTGTTAAGCTTCTTGACTGTCTTTTCAACGCTCTTGAGTATCGCCTCATCCGTAGCATCTGCAAACATACCGTCAAGCTCGTCAACATAGCTTTCAAGAATACTGCCGCACTTTTGAACATCAGAATATTCGCAGCACGTATCGTCAATAAGATCGTCATCCTCGTTGTAAATGTCATCGAACATATAACCGTCGTCCTCTGACACACCGAGATACTCAGCCATCGCAGAAACGATCTCGTCGATCCTGCGATAATATTTTCCAAATGACATACTAAATAAAGTTCCGTTTCCCGGCCACGCCGCCGTTATGGTTATTAAATTTTAAGCACAGTGAAGTGTTTAATCAATGATGCGTAGTTATACGGTTAAATTATATCAAATATATATTAAAAATAAAAGAGGTAAATCAAAAGTTGAGGACAAAAAATAACATAAATTTCATCCTCATTTTTTGTGCATATTGCACAAACTAATTAAATTCAACTACGGTAACGCCGCTGTCGCCCTCGCCGTAAACTCCCGATCGAAAGCTTTTAACTCTCTTATCCGCCTTCAATTCTCGGCTTATCGCCGCGCGCAAGGCTCCCGTTCCCTTGCCGTGAATGACGGTGACCGTAGAAAATCCTGCGAGCATCGCCTCATCGAAATATTTATCAATAGCAAACCACGCATCGTCGCCCGTATATCCTCTTACGTCTATTTCAGGCTTTATGCTTTGGCGTACGACACTGCTGTATTCAGAAGGCTTATAGCTTTTCGCTCCGCTTTTCACGGTCACTCCGGGGGTATCAAGCAGTCGAAGCACCTTTACGTTTACCCTCGTGGTAAGCGCGCCGACTGCAACTGACAGATTACCGTTTTTATCGGGCAGAGTTTTCACAGTACCCTCACTTCCGAGTGATGTTACCTTCACTTTATCGCCTATCTTCAACGGGCGGGGCAGAACGTAATCCTCGTTCGACTCCTGCTCCGTTATCGGATCG
>JAFYMA010000083.1 GCA_017556845.1 Clostridia bacterium
ATGTCACTTTTCGTTGCATGGTTCATCAACGAGCTTTCACCGAGAGTAAGAGCTGTGGTAACGCTTATATTCTACGCTCCCAGTATCTCCGGTGCTATGTATTCAATATTCTCGATCTTGTTTTCATCCGACCGTTACGGCTATGTAAATGCAGTGCTTATCGAGTTTGGATTTATAACAGAGCCTCTTCAGTTCTTCCAGGATGCCAGATACGTTATGCCGCTTTGTATAGTGGTTGCACTTTGGACATCACTTGGAGTAACGTTCCTTTCGTTTATCGCAGGCTTGCAGACTATTGACAACAGTCTTTACGAAGCAGGCGCTATTGACGGTATACGCAACAGATGGCAGGAGCTTTGGTACATAACGCTTCCTACAATGCGTCCTCAGCTGTTGTTCGGTGCCGTTATGGCTATCACAGGTGCATTCAGCTTTGGCGGTATAGTTACTGCTTTGGCAGGCTTCCCGTCTGTTGACTATTACGCACACACGATCATGCACCACCTCGAAGACTACGGCGGTCAGCGTTTCGAGGTAGGTTATTCATCTGCTATAGCTACGATCCTCTTCTTGATGATGATCGGATCTAACCTGCTGATCCAGAAAATACTTTCGAAGGTGGGCGAATAAGATGGCTAAAAAATTAAGAGTTCGCAAACATAAAGTCGTCCTTAACCGTTCCGCCGGCGGTGACGCGGGAATTACAATAATGCTGATAATACTCGGCGCACTGATGTTTTTGCCGATGTATTTCGCGGTTATGCAGTCCTTCAAGCCTCTTGATGAGCTGTGGTACTTCCCTCCGAGATTCTACGTTGTTAACCCCACGTGGAAAAACTATTCCGACCTTTTCAAATTGATGAGTACGTCGTGGGTTCCTTTCTCACGTTACATATTCAACACGGTTCTTATTACGGTATCAGGTACGTTCGGCAACCTTGCACTTGGCTCTTTGGCAGCCTATGCACTTGCGAAAATACCTTTCCCCGGAAGAAAAGGTCTGTTCCAGATGGTCGTTCTTTCACTTATGTTCGTTTCGACCATTACAGGTATAGCAAACTTCATTACAATGAAGTATCTTGGTCTTATTGACAACATTCTTGCAATAATCATTCCTGCATTCTGCTCAACATTGGGTCTGTACCTTATGAAGCAGTTTATGGAATCCTCGGTTTCCGACCAGGTTCTTGAGTCTGCACGTCTTGACGGTGCAGGAGAATTCAAGGTATTCTGGACTATCGCAATGCCGATGGTTAAGCCCGCATGGCTGACACTTATCGTGTATTCGTTCCAGGGCTTGTGGAATACCGGTTCGTCTATCTACATTCAGAGTGAGCAGTGGAAGACGTTCAACTATGCAATAAGCCAGATCTTGTCTGCAGGTATCGTACGTGCAGGCGCAAGTACAGCGGCGATGGTTATCATGATGATCGTCCCTGTTACAGTATTCGTAATTACACAGAGTAACATTATCGAAACGATGAGTACATCGGGTATGAAGGATTAAGGAGGATATATGAAAAAGTCAATTTTCAGAATACTTACCGTCCTTTTGGGTGTGCTTTCGTTGATCTCACCCCTTACGGCTTCGGCATACTATTCTTATGATACGTATACCTACTCAATAGACGGTTGGTATATGAACTCGCCTGATGCGTATGTTCCTTCGGAGATCGTTGACAGTGATTCAATAGGTCTTTCAGTTGACATTGATAACCCCAAGGACATTACCGTTGACAGCGACAAAAATGTTTATATTGCGGATGCTACGAACAACAGGATCGTCGTTCTTAACAACCGCTTCAAGAGAAGATTTGAAATTGCGAACTTTACAAACCAGCACGGTATAAAGGACTCGCTTGCAAATCCCAGCGGCGTTTTCGTTACAGACAGCAAGATATACGTTGCTGATACTGATAACAGCCGTATCGTAGTGTTTGATAAGGAAGGTAAGTTCCTCGAAACGATAGGCAAGCCCGTTTCACAGGAGATCAGCGTTGATGATCTTTACCGTCCTATCGCACTTTCCGTTGACTCTGCAGGACGTATGTACATCGTATCCTCGACTACATACCGCGGTATTATCGCAATAAACAAGGAAGGTCAGTTCCAGGGCTTTATAGGTGCACAGAAGGCTACGCTCAGTGCGTGGGAGATATTCTGGCGTAACTTCCAGACCGAAGAACAAAGACAGTATTCCGAGTCGGTAGTATCAACAGAGTATAACAATATCACAATTGACGATATGGGACTTATATACGTTACAACATCGTCAATTGATGAATCCTCACAGCAAAATGCTATTCAGACTAAAGATAAGTCGGGCGATTATGCTCCTGTTAAGAAGCTGAATATCGCAGGTGACGAGATACTTGACAGAAACGGCTTCTGGCCGCCTTCCGGTGAAGTATCCGTAACAAACGAGAATATGACCACTAACGCAAATGCAATCACAGGTCCTTCAAAGATCATAGACGTTGCACTTGGCCCGGAGGGAACGTGGAGTATAATCGACGAAAAGAGAAATAAGGTCTTCACTTATGATGAAGAAGGCCGTCTGCTTTTCGTATTCGGCGATACAGGTACACAGCTCGGTAATATGCAGAGTATCCAGGCTATTGCGTATATGGGCGACGATATGCTGCTGCTTGATAAAACAGCTGATAATATCACGGTTATGAAGCGTACCGAATACGGCGATACGCTTATCAATGCGATCAACAACCAGCGCGAGCGCCGCTACGATGAGGCGGAGGCTGACTGGAAAGAGATCCTCAAGAGAAACAATAACTTCGATGCTGCATACGTTGGCATAGGCAGAGCATACTACCGCGACGGTAAGTATGAGGATGCTATGGATATGTATAAGTACGCATACGATACGGAAAACTACTCCACTGCATTCAAGTATTACAGACAGGAGTGGGTTGCTAAATATGCTCTTGTAGTTCCTATTGTAGTTGTTGTTATAGCAGTTGGACTGTATTTGTTCTTCCGTTATGCAGGCAAAAAGAACAAGGCGGTTGCTACAAGACCCGATGGAACGAGAACGTTCTGGGAAGAGATCTTGTACGGTGTTCACGTAATGATGCACCCGTTCGACGGATTCTGGGATCTTAAGCATGAGCGCAGAGGCTCTGTAAGAGGCGCTGTAGTTTATATAGTTCTTGCAGTTGCCGCATTCAGCTACAACGCGATCGGTACAGCTTATCTGTTCAATCCTAAGGGAGATTACACAAGCGTATTCGGTCAGATCATTTCAATACTTGTTCCTTTGTTCCTGTGGTGTATTGCTAACTGGTGTCTTACAACGTTGTTTGAGGGTGAGGGAAGCTTCAAGGATATATTCATCGCTTCCTCTTATGCATTGGCTCCTATACCGATGCTTATGATTCCCGCAACGCTGTTGACAAACATTTTCACATTGAACGAACAGCAGGTTATCACGCTCCTGACTACTATTATGTGGATTTGGGTATTTGCGTTGATATTCTTCGGTTCAATGGTTACACACGACTATTCTTTGGGCAAAAACTTTATCATAACGATCTCTACTATCGTGGGTATGGCGGCAATTATGTTTATTGCCTTGCTGTTCTCCAGCTTGTTGCAGAAGATAGCAAGCTTCATAACGAGTATAGTGGTAGAAGTTTCGTACAGAATGTAGTAAGGAGGTAATTAATAATGGCTTTTAAAAGATATTTATCGATGCTCCTTGCTATAATGATGATCGTCGGAACTCTTACAGCATCATTCGTTGTTGTCACGTATGCTGCTCCGGAAACTGACGGCACTGAGTCCGGCAATGCAGGAGAGGGTGAGGAATCAGACGAAGAGCTTGACGGTGAGATAGACTACACCAAGCTTGAATATGACACCCCCGAAGCTAAACTCGCTACTATGACCTTGCGTGTAAAGAACGATAATTACGAGCTTTACTCATATGCAAGAACAGGCGAAATAGCAGTTCGCGATAGAAGAACAGGTCAGATACTGTTCTCAAACCCCTATGACCTTGGTAAAACGAAGGGTTCCTCTGATACAAAAGAGATGCTTCTTTCGCAGGTCATAATCGAATTTACAAACAATTCGACAAACCAGACGTATTACAGCTATACGGAAGCGGCTCTCCGCGACCAGATAACTGTTAAAAACATTAAAAACGGTTTAAGAGTTGAATACGCTATCGGACGTACGGAAACAAGAAAGCTCGTTCCCCGTCAGATAACGAAGGAAAGCTTTGAAACAAACATTCTTGCAAAGCTTAAGGAAGCCGGTGTTTCAAACTGGTTGATGAACAAGTTTACGTCGTACTATCTGCTTAAAGACCCCACAGAGCCCGGTACTACACAGTCCCAGCTCAATGCGATGTATAACCAGTGGCCCATTACAAAGCAGTACGCAATATATGTTATATCTACGGACACCAAGGACCGTGAGTATAACTGGTTGGAAGAGCAGATAAAGCTTTACTGCCCTGAATATACGTACGAAAAGATGGACGAGGACCATGATCTGGTTAAATACAGCGTAACTGATACGGCGCCTCCGCTGTTCCGTCTTTCAATAGAGTATACTCTTGATGAGGACGGCCTTACAGCACGTCTTGCTTCTAACGGTATTCGCTTCAACGAATCGTCTTATAAGCTCAAAAAGCTGACTGTTCTGCCCTATTTCGGAGCAGGCAACAGCACGGCAAATAAAGGATATACATTTATTCCCGACGGTAGCGGTACGCTGACGAAATTTGAAGATGTTGACGCACAGCTTACGCTCAGTGCAAAAATGTACGGTTCAGACTTCGCATATCATACTGATGATCCTCAGCACCGTCAGCCGATGCGTTTGCCCGTATACGGCGTAGTTGAAAACTACTCAAAGACAGAAACATATCGTGTTGATGTTCCTTTGAATACGTACTACTATGCAGACGGCAGCAAGATCACGTATTATATCGCACCGAAGCCCTCCGAGGGTCAGGAAAACGTATATCCCGAAGGCGGAAAGTTCTATGACGCTGACGGTAAGGTTGCTGTTACAATGAAGGATGGCCAGTGGCCTGATGATATTGTATATATAGACTCTTACGGCAACGTAATATCCTCCAAGAAGGTTACACAGTCCCGCGTAAAAACAGAGGACAGAGGATACTTTGCTATAATGCTTGAGGGTGACTCCCTTGCGGAAATATCAACCAACCACGGCGGTGTTCTTCATGATTACAGCTCCGTTGCAACATCGTTCTATCCCCGTCCTACAGACTCATATAACCTCGCAGATGCTACGAGCGTTGGTGCAAACGCTATGTGGACTGTAACGTCCAAGCGTAAGTACACAGGCAGCTACATCATTAAGTACACAATGCTTACTGATGAAAACAAGGCAGCAGAATACGCAAAATATCTCAAGGATCCCGAAGGATACAGAGATGAGCTTATAGCAGGCCTCATTCCCGATGAGGAAGGCAACGTTGATACATCATCGTTGTTCATCCCCGATGTTCAGGACAGCGATTACAAGTACTATCCTGCAACATATATGGGTATGGTAAACGCTTGCAGAGATTACTTTGAGAAAAACGGTATTCTCGAAAGACTTTCTTCCGAAGATGTAAAGAAGGATATCCCCCTGTGCCTTGAAACTATGGGTGTTATCTATTCAACGGAAAAGATACTCAGTATTCCCGTAACTGTAAAGGTTCCGCTTACAACGTTCGATGACGTTAAGTCAATGTATAACCAGCTTTCCGAAAAGGGTGTTTCTAACATTAATTTCAAGCTGACCGGATATACAAACGGCGGTATGAAGTCCACTGTTCCTTCCAAGCTTAAGTGGGAAAAGAAGGTTGGCGGAGAGGACGGATTCAAGGATCTTATGGCGTTTGCTGAAGAAAAGGACATTGGAATATATCCTGAATTTGAATTCTCGTACGTTATAGGCGTGTCGATGTTCGACGGCTTTAACTACAAGAAGCACGCAGTACAGACGATGGACGGAAGATATCCTTCACAGCGTGAATACGATCCTGCGTACCAGACATTCTTTAAAACGGGTTACAACCCCATATCTCCCTCTGTATTCGAGTACTTCTATGACAAGATGTCACCGAAGCTTCTTGAAGCAAAGCCTACGGGTATTTCGGCTTCATCACTCGGATCTGATCTTAACTCTGACTTTGATGATGAGGATCCGTACAACAGAGAGGACAGCAAGGAAAATGTAGTTGCTTTGCTTGAAAAGATGGAGAAGGACTTCTCCAACGTAATGGTAAGCGGCGGTAACGCATATGCACTTCCTTACGTTAACTACATTCTTGAAATTCCGCTTGATTCCAGCCAATATCTGAAATCAAGTAACGCTATACCGTTTATGGGTATGGTGCTTCACGGTTATCTCAACTTTACCGGATCTGCTCTTAACATGGCAGGCGATATTGACTATGAGATCTTGAAGTCTATCGAAAACGGTGCTTCAATGTACTTCATACTCAACTATCAGAACACAAATAAGCTCAAGGAAGATAAGCTGTTCCAAAAATACTATTCAGTTAACTTCGAAACGTGGCTTGACGGTATTGCGGAAAAGTATCACATCCTCAACGGCGCACTTTGCGACGTACAGGATAAGGTAATAATCGATCATGAGTTTATTTCCGGTATCAGAGTTCTTACAGCTGAAGAAATTCAGCAAGCTGAGGACGACAAGCTTCGTGAAGAAGCAGAGGAAAGCTCACGTCTTGAAGAGGAAGCTGCAAAGACTGAGATCACAGAAACGGAAGCTCCCGATGAAAACGGTACGGAAGCTCCCGAGCAGACAGAAACACCTGATGCTGAAACACCCAATGAGGATGCTCCTGCAACAGATGATGAAAAGGATGAAGAGGACGAAGAGATCGACACTGACAACATCGTTGATAACGGTAAGATCGTTAAGGTTACCTATGAGGGCGGTAAGGTATTCATACTGAACTATAACAACTTCAAGGTCAATGTTGACGGCGTTGAGATCGATGCACTCGGATTTTACACATATACAGAAGGAGGAGAAGGCTGATGACAAACGCAAATGAAAAGCTTGTTAAGGCTGCCCCGAAAAAGCGTCGTCGCGGTGCCTCGCTTGACAAAAGAAAAGCGAGAATGGGTTATTTGTTCGTATTGCCGTTCATAATCGGTCTTGTGGCAATATACTTGCCCATTATATACGACTCCATTCTGTATAGCTTTACCAATATTAAGCACGGTGCAGACGGTTACCAGCTTATGTGGGTAGGACTTAAAAACTATCAGGATGCACTGTTTGTTGATACCTCGTACGTTCAGATACTTACCTCGGGTATCACACAGCTCTTCCTTGATATTCCTTGTATTATAATTTTCTCGCTGTTTATGGCTGTTCTGCTTAACCAGAAGATGGTGGGCAGAGCAGCGTTCAGAGCAATATTCTTCGTTCCCGTTATTCTGTCAACAGGTCTTGTTGCAAAGATAGATATGGGTAACGAATTGCTCTCATACATGCAGAACACCGACGAGGGCATCAGTACGGGTGCTCAAAGCACGGGTGCATCTGAAATCGTATCAGCGATGGACTTTAAGTACCTGTTTTCGAGCATGAAGGTCGGAACACAGCTTGTTGATTACGTTATCAACGCTATCAACAATATTTACAACATAGTAAACCGTTCCGGTGTTCAGATGCTTATATTCCTTTCGGGCTTGCAGTCTATTTCTCCTGCAATTTATGAATCATGTCAGATAGAAGGTGCTTCCGCTTGGGAAACATTCTGGAAGATCACATTCCCCATGATAAGCCCGATGATCCTCGTTAATGCCGTATATACGATCATTGATGCATTTACTTCATCAACTAACACGGTTATGTCGTATATCAACGACGTATACACAAAAACGGATGGCGACGTTCTTTCCTCAGCAATGGCTTGGATGTACTTCCTTATAGTTATCCTGATAATTGCCGTAGTTGCAGGTATTATGTCTACGTTCGTATTCTACCAGAGAAGAGATTAAGGGGGTGTTTGAAATGAATGCTGAAGCAAGTGTAAAAGTAAAAAGAAAACCGAAAAACACTAAAATAAAGGCTGATTTCGACAGAACCCCGTTCTGGCAGAGAATGAGGGCGAAATACTTCAATCTGTACTTTTTGCAGAGATTAGTATGGGCATTGTTCAGATACGTACTTTTGATCGGTATTTCGTACGTTATTCTGTTCCCCTTCTTTGCGAAGATCGCTTCCTCGTTTATGTCACCCGATGATTTTGTTGATGCTACGGTTAAACTTATACCTAAGTATCCTACGTTTGATCAGTATAAGTACATATTCCTCGAAAACCACTATATGAAGGCGGTGCTGAATACAACGCTCCTGTCACTTTCCTGTGCAGTAATACAGACGTTCATATGTGCGTTTATCGGTTACGGATTTTCAAAGTTTAAATTCCGCGGTAACGGCATATTGTTCCTGCTTGTTGTATTCTCCATGGTAGTACCTCACCAGACACTCCAGCTTGCTATGTTTATGAAGTTCAGATACTTCGATGTTCTCGGTATAATGAACTTGCTGGGCGGAGGTGTTACCAAGGCCTTAGACATTACCGGTGGCGTTACGTTCTTCAACTTTACAAACCAGTTTACGCCTTTGATACTGCTTTCGTTGACAGGCTTGGCGTTCAAGAACGGCTTGTATATATTCATGATGCGCCAGTTCTATAAGGGCGTTCCTGATGAGCTTGAAGAATCTGCATACGTTGACGGTTCGGGTGTGTTGCGTACCTTCTTCCAGATAATTATTCCGCTTTCCGTTCCTATGATGATCACAATATTCTTGTTTGCGTTTTCATGGCAATGGACAGACAGCTTCTATACAAGCTTGTTCTTTACGAAGACAGATATTTATCTTATGAAGAGCATCATAACTGTTCCTAAGTCACTTGACGTTACTTTTGCTGCATCTAACCTTTACAATGCAGCTATCAGAAATACTTGCGGTCTGATGATAATTCTCCCGCTGGTTGTTCTCTACCTGTTCTGCCAAAGATATCTTATCCAGGGTATCGAGCGTTCGGGTATCACAGGTTAATAAAATTGTCGGAGATATGGTTTCATATCTCCGACTTTTTTGTAAGATTTTCATTTATCATACGATATATTAAGTGAAGAGAATAATAGTGAAAGGATATATCGTTATGAAAAGGATAATATGCTCGTTATTGATATCGACAATGTTTTTTGCATTTTTCTTCGGTTGTGAAAACGTTGAAGTCGGCGGTGAAAAAACAGATGTTCAGAGTGATACTGTGACAGAGAGCGCAAATGAAGAGACGAATTTTCCAAATGGCGATATTTTAAATGAGGATTCCGAAAAATATGTAATCACATTACCTAACAGTCTTGAAACGATAGAATTGAAAAAAGGACATATTACTGATGAAAGATTCATTAAATTCATTCCTCATATAAGTCAGGAGCTTGTAATAAATGCAGAATTACAGTTGCTTTCTGAAACCGAACAGTATAGCAACCGTTCAGACTTTTATCTCCAAACGGATAAGGACGATTATCTTTGCCTTGCTGTAGAGGTTATCAAACAACTTGATCTTTCTACTTTTCAAGAAAGCGAAGGTGAAGTTGTAGAAGGAGGCTGTGGCATTGATCACGAGCATCTGTTCTTTGAAAAACGCATATCAACGCAGGCAGTCAAGGAAACCGACGGTGATAAGGCAGATGCGGAGATATATTACGGTGTAGCGAGCTTTTTCGAGTACCAGATAAATGAAAATGTTGAAAACCCGATATATGATACCTGTACTTCTTTAACATCAAAGGACGCTGAACGTCTTTTAAAAATATTAAATGAAGCAAAGTGGATTAACGACAACATAATAGACAGAAGAGCGTTCTTCTTTAACGGCTATTTTGAATTGGCAAGCGAAACTGAATGTGTGTATTTTGGATATGAACAACGTATTTTGTACCGTGGTGACAGCTATGCTTCAATTTGTGAGGAAGATGTTATCTTTCTTACAAAGCTGCACGGGATAAGTAAGCCAAATCCGCAAATTTCCGCAAGTAAAGGCTTTTCAGACTTTTTGGATCAAGCGGGATTGCTGCCCGGCACATCGCAAGGTGATTTTATTTCATTGATGACGAACCTTTCTTCCCATCTTTCCGAAGACGAGCTTGCAGCAATGTGTCATTATGACGGTCCAAACGGAGGCGGTTGTATGTCTGACGGAGAACTATTCGGCTTTGCTAACGATTACTGTATGAGTGAGGATGAAGAAAAGGTAACTTACACGAATTCATTTTATACATATACGTATTTACAAGGGCTGAAATTTCCTGCGGATATTTGCTTCGGTGATACGCTTATGACTGTTATTTCATCAAAAATGCGTATAAAGTATCCTGAAATAGTGCTACAGATAGGACAGGAGCTTGAACTTTATTCCGATGAAATGAGAACTATTAAAGTAAGATCGGATGAAGATAAAAGCAGTATTGTATATATGGAAAGCTATGAAATTGCACAAACGGATATAGGTGCGCCTATAATAGACGTTGAAAGACGTGTAACACTTTTATTTGATGAGTGCGATAAGCTTTATAAGATAACCGCTTTTGTTGTAGAAACATATTAAGCAAAAAAATAAAACAGTCATTTGACTGTTTTATTTTTTTATCTTGCGTTTAATATTGTCCATTGCGTTATTGCCGAATATCCGACGTGCAAGCCTGTTAGGTAAATAACGGAGCTTTTCAAAAAATCTGTACCATTTCGTCTGATGTCTTCTGACGCGGGCAAAATCCTTTTTTGCCTTATCCGTTCTCCATGTGGAAGTAAAGTGATGGATCGCATGAGTATTCTCAGTTATCTTTTTTTCTATGGAGACTACACTCAAAGGACAAAACCAAGTCTGCGGATATATGGTCATACCGTCGACGGTCTGCAAGCTATCATCCATTATCAATCCGTGTGCTATAAGGTCCTCTGTCATAAATGACACATTAGGATCCATTGTTACTTCTCCGTTTACTATATAAGGTCTGTTATCGTAATAATGAAACCATCTGTTAATAACGCGATGCTCTTTTTGAGAAGCAATTATTCCTGTGGGGGCGGTAGAAGCGCTTTCAAAACCGGAAAAAGCTTCGTGATCCAAAAATCTATCAATGTTTTGTGTTAATTCTACATCTGTATCAAGATATACACCGCCGAAGTCATTCAAAGCTTTGAGTCTGACATAATCCGAAACAAAAGCGTATTTTTTTGCTTCGTATGCTTGCTTTGTCCAAATGGTAGAATTTACATCGAAACTGTCCTCGTTCCAAAGCATTATTTTATAATCAGGGCAAAACTTTTTCCAACTTTTCATACAGTTTTTGATCAGCTTAGGCATTTCACCTCTGCCAAACCAACAATAATGAATAATCTTTGGAATCATATCATTTCTCCTTTAATTCGTTGCAAAGAATATCGGCTATACGTTTACACGCAAATCCGTCTCCATAGGGATTGGTGGCGTTACTCATACGGTCATATTCCTTTTGGTTTTCCAACAGCAGCTTAAAGCTATCGTAAATAACACTTTCTTCTGTACCTACCAATCGCAAGGTTCCTGCTGCGATACCCTCAGGACGTTCGGTGGTATTTCGCATTACAAGCACGGGCTTTCCTAATGATGGTGCTTCTTCTTGTATACCACCCGAATCGGTTAATATCAAATAACTTCTGCTCAAAAAATTATGAAAATCAACCACATCCAACGGCTCTATAATCTGTATTCTATTTTCACCTTTTAATACTTCATCAGCAGTTTTTCTAACAACGGGATTCATATGTATTGGATAGATAGCTTTTACATCCTTGTGTTCATCAATAACTCTTCGTATGGCCTTAAACATATTGATCATTGGCTCTCCTAAATTTTCCCTTCTGTGAGCTGTTATCATAATTAGTTTACTGCCCGATGCCCAATCTAACATTGGATGTTTATAGTTAGGAGAGATAGTTGTTTTAAGAGCATCTATCGCTGTATTGCCGGTAACAAAAATACTGTCAGCTTTTTTTCCTTCATTCAACAGATTGTTTTTTGACAATTCTGTGGGAGCAAAATTATACTTGCTGACTATACTGACGGCTTGGCGGTTAAACTCTTCGGGATACGGAGAAAACGCATCGTATGTCCTCAATCCTGCCTCTACATGTCCTATCGGAATATGCAAATAAAAACAAGCTAATGTGGTTGCAAATGTAGTTGATGTGTCTCCGTGAACAAGCACTACATCAGGCGCTTCTTTTTCCAATATGCTTTTCATTCCTGATAGAATATTTGTTGTTATATCAAAAAGTGTTTGTCGATCTTTCATAATGTCGAGATCATAATCAGGCACGATATCAAAAGTTTTCAATACTTGGTCCAACATTTGTCTATGTTGACCTGTAACGCATACGACGGTCTTGAAATCGTTGCGAGTCTTTAGTTCTTTTACTAAAGGACACATTTTTATAGCTTCGGGACGTGTGCCGAAAGATAACATTACTTTTTTCATATATTCACATCTCCGTATTTATCTATCTTCGTCGTTGAACTGACCCATTAATTTCTTGTTGAATTCTACGGCGGTGTTGAAGCCCATTTTTTTCTGACGGTTGTTCATAGCGGCAATTTCGATAATTACCGCAAGGTTTCTTCCGGGACGGACTGGAATTGTGATAGACGGTACGTCTATACCCAAAATATCCGTGTATTCCGATTCAAGACCGAAGCGGTCGTACATTTTTCCTTGTACCCACGCCTCGAGCTTAATGATAAGGTCGATCTTTTCCGTCATTTTGACGGCGCCCATACCGAATATTCTGCGTACGTCGATTATTCCTATGCCTCGAAGCTCTACATAGTGGCGTATTATTTCGGGTGCAGAGCCGACAAGGGAAATCGCTGATACACGCTTTATCTCAACGGCATCGTCGGCTATAAGTCGGTGGCCGCGTTTTACAAGCTCTATTGCCGTTTCACTCTTTCCTATACCGCTGTCACCAAGGATAAGTATACCTTCGCCGTATACCTCAACAAATACTCCGTGCCGTGTTACCCTCGGAGCCAGGGAAACATTCAATGATGCGATAAGTGCCGCCATAAATTCCGATGTCATACTTGATGTGCGGAAAAGCGGAACGCTGTATTTTTTACACAGCTCGATCTGATCGGGACATATAGGTAATTGACTTGTAAAGATTATTGCCGCAGGATGCTCCTTTGCAACGTTTTCAAATGCGGGAGCGCGCTTTTCCTCAGGTAAGCTGTTTATGTACTCGTATTCTACCTTTCCGATTATCTGTATTCTGCGGGCATCGAAAAGCTCGTCAAATCCCGTAAGCTTCAGCCCGGGACGGTTGAGGTCGCTTCTGATTATATGGCGCGTCGGATAGTCATCCGGAACGAATATTTCTTCCAGGGAAAATTCGTTTATAACAGATGAAAGCTGTATTGAGTAGCTGGATTCATCACTCATCGTCTTTTATCCTTCCTAAAATATAATCTTTTTCAAAATAGTATTTCTTATCGCAGAAACGGCACGTGACTTCTATCTTATCCTGTGTTTTATATATCTCTTCAAGCTCTTTTTTTCCTAAGGATATTACCGCACGTTCCGTTCTTTCACTTGAGCAATCACATACGTAGCCGACGTCAAGCTCGTCAAAAAGATCGTATTCTATTCCCGTCATAGCTGCCTGCATGACCTGTTCGTTAGTCATGCCTGATGCAAACATAGATGAAACGCTCGTAAAGCCGTGAGCATTTTTTTCGATTTTGTCAATGATCTCATCGTCTGCTCCCGGCAAAAGCTGAATTATTATTCCGCCTGCCGCTTTGCAGGAAAGATCTGTGTCGATCAGAACACCTAATGCAAGTACAGTTGGCGTTTGCTCGCTTTCAAAGAAGTAAGATGTGATATCCTCTGCTATTTCTCCGCTTACTATCTGTGACACACCTATATAAGGCTCTTTAAGTCCGATATCCTTTACTACCTGCATTACGCCCTTGCCTATTGCACCTGAAACATCAAGCTTTCCGTTTGGCTTAAGCGGCAGGTCAACATCGGGGTTCTGTATACATCCCTTTACGTTGCCCATATAGTCAGATACAGCCATAACGACTCCGGCAGGGCCGTTTCCTCTGAATGATAACGTAAGGCTGTTTCCCTTATCCTTCAGCATACATCCCATTAAGGATGCACCTGTAAGCGTTCTTCCGAGCACTGCGCTTGCAGTGGGCGTAGTATTGTGATACGATATCATTTTATTTACGATATCGGTTGAGTTTATTACCATTACACGCGCTTGTCCGCAACGGGTCATAGCACGTAATATAGTTGATGACATAGTTAATTTTCCTTTATGTTTTTACAAATATAATGACAACGGTGTGAATCACTTTTTACAGGCTTAAAAGACAGCTCGTCGTATGCGGCAAGCAAGATAAAACCGCATTTTTCTATCAGCTCTGCGAGTTTCGTGTGGCTGTGACAGTATTCCGTTTGCTGTTCATCCTGCCTGAAATACATGCCGTTTTCATCTTCTGTAAACAGCGTCAACGAAAACAGACATTTTGCAGATTCACTGTCGTAATTGCAGCTCCAAGCCAAAAGGGAAGAGCCGTCTGCGTTTTCAAGAATATAATCGTTATCAGCGTAAATATTTTTGAATTTGTACTCTGTGTTTACGTCAAATATCAAAAGTCCGTTCGGGTCAAGATATAAGTGACAGCATTTTAAAAATCTTTCAACGTCCTTAAACGTAAGATAATTAACGCTGTCAAGACAGCAAATTACCGCAGATACTGTACCGTAAAGCTCAAAATCGCAAATATCCTGATTTAGCAAAAGCACGTTCGAAGAGCATCTTTGTCTTGCTATTGAAAGCATTCCGCAAGAAATATCAATGCCCGTCATATCGTATCCGCGATCGCTCATTGCTTGAGTAAGCTTACCTGTGCCGCAAGCGGCATCGAGTACGAGGTCCGTCGGTATTTCTGAGTGCTGATTTATGAGCTTGCACAAATAATCAGCCCATACTTCAGTGTCAACTCCCGAAAGTTCGTCGTACACCTCACATATTACGTTATACTGCTCATTCATCTTTGTTTTCCAAACGGTCAAGCACGGTAATATATCCGTCAGATCCGTATTTAAGACAACGGTTTACACGGCTTATCGTGGCGGTTGAAAGTCCCGTCTGCGATGCAACCTCTGTATAAACGCTGTTGTTGTACAGCATTTTCGCCGCATGCAGTCTGCGTGACATTTCACCGATCTCAGCGACTGTACACAGATCCTGAAAAAATGCATAGCATTCTTCAACTGAGTTCAAAGACAGTATCCCGTTGAACAAATAATCAATTTTTTCGTCCTTTATATCTTTTGCCATTACCTATAATCCTTTGCTGTTTACAATGTTTTAAAGGAGGATTTTAAGCGTTTCTTCTGCCATATCAGCAGGTGCCACCACCGTGTCAAATCTTACCTTCTTTTCTTTCAAAGATGCAAGCGGTGCGGGGATTTCAACTTTCGTTGCTTCATTCAATGCGTAAAGAGGAGCAAATTCGTCATCTCCGCATTCGCCGCCCACTGCAGTCAGCACGTCACGGGCGAATTTATAAGGACTTGCAGTGCTTACCGTTACCATTACAGTGTCGCTGTACATACGGTATTTTCCTGCACAGTAAAGCGCAACACCTGTATGTGTGTCTGACAGATACTGGGCATGCTCATAAACGAATGCGATTTCGTCAAGAGTGTGGGCTTCATTCGCGTGCATACCTACGAACGTTTCTCTTATAGCATTGAGCTCTGACAATTCAATTTTATACTTTCCGACGGTGTTCAGTCTATTCATATATTCAGCGGTCTTTTCACTTCCGCATATAAGATACAGCAATCTTTCAAGGTTGCTGGAAATGAGTATATCCATAGAGGGAGACATAGTCTGGAAGAATTTGCGTCTTCTGTCGTATACGCCCGTAGTGAGAAAATCGGTAAGTATATTGTTGCGGTTTGATGCGCATATGAGCTTGCCAACGGGCAATCCCATGCGTTTAGCGATATATGCAGCAAAGATGTTTCCGAAATTACCCGTAGGAACGGTAAAGTCTACCTTATCTCCGTATTTTATCGCACCGAGCTTAATAAGATCGCAGTATGCGGAAATATAGTAAACTACCTGAGGTGCAAGTCTGCCCCAGTTTATAGAGTTTGCGCTTGTAAGTATATATCCGCCGTCATTCAGCTTATCATTGATCTCTTTATCGGAGAATATTTTTTTAACGCCGTTTTGTGCATCGTCAAAATTGCCTTCTATTGCACATACGGAAACGTTTTTACCCTCCTGAGTTGCCATTTGAAGCTTCTGTATTTTGCTTACACCGTGAACGGGATAGAATACCTTAATGGCAATACCGTCAACATCCTTGTAGCCCTCAAGAGCCGCCTTTCCGGTGTCGCCTGATGTTGCAACGAGAATAAGAGCTGTTTTATCCTCGCCCGTCATTTTGAGAGCGCGGGACAGCAAACGGGGCATTATCTGAAGTGCCATATCCTTGAATGCACACGTAGGTCCGTGGAACAGCTCAAGAACGTATCCGCCTTCGTCAAGCTGATGCAAGGGTGCAGCGCCGCCCGGGAAGCTTTCTTCTCTGTAAGCTTCTATGCAATCAGCCAAAAGCTCGTCTTTGTTATAATCGTCAAGAAATTTGTACAGGATCTCAGCGGCTCTGTGCGCATAGTCCATTTCGCAAAGAACTTCGATCTCGTCTTTGCTCACCGTAGGTATTTCCGTGGGCATATATAATCCACCGTCGGGTGCGATACCCTTTTTGATGGCGTAAGCGCTTGAAACAAGCTCGCTTTGTCCTCTTGTACTGCAGTATTTCATAATTTAAACTCCTTTTTATATATCAAATCACTCTATTTCAATTGTATTATGCTCAAAGGCATACTGGGTGTATTCCGCCATCTGTGCACCGAGCCTTGTAAGCTCTCCCATAACACGGCATCTGCCGGTGTCGGTGGTGTACCAATTGTCACGGCTTATTTCGTTAGTGACAACCGGGCATACGAGTATCTCGCTTTCAGGAAACGCCCACTTGTAGTAAGTGTATGCTCTGCGCGCGTGAAATGCATGGCATACGAGAATTGCACGTTTTATTTGCAGTTCTTTTTTGTCGGTAAGCTTACGGGTAAAGACCGCATTCTGATACGTGTACTGTGCCTCGTCCTCAGGTAAAATAGCTTTCATCGGAACGCCTGCCTTGAGCAGTATATCCGTATACATTTCGCACTCCGTTTTATATATGATGCCTTCCGTTTCCGTACCGGGAGCAGAGGGCAGGTAAGCCCCGCGCTTTATCGAATATTTGCCGGAAGGAATAACGTACGGTGCATATCCCTTGCTATATAGCTCTGCTGCATGTCTCGGAAGCAAGGGATTTGAAGAGCCGGGAAGAAATATGACGTCACTTTTCACAGGCTCGTTCTGTAAAAAAATATATTCAGTAGTATCTTTTATAAAATCCATATTATTTTCTTTCGTTTTGATTTTTGCTGTGATTAAAATGTGTAATCAGGTTTACTCAATACTTATCAATTACAGCGCGTTGTCCGAATATAATGATAATTATTATTTCGGCGGTACGTCGTTAAAGATCTTTCGTGTGTGTATGAATATACAGCAAATGTATTTTGCTATGCAATGCACGGCGTATACTCCAGCCTATTATATAACAAAAAGAAGATAATTGCAAGAGTTTTAAGTAATTAATTATTTTATATATGTAAATTATTCCGAAAACTATTGACTTGTTCACGAAAGCAAGATATAATTATAAAGGAAACGAGGTGTGACATATGTTTGGATCAGCAAAGCATGGCGGTGTCGAGTATATAGTTGTATGTCTCGGCAACCCGGGCGAAAAATATACAACAACGCGTCATAATATGGGCTTTTTGTTTGGTGATTATATTGCTGACAAGCTCGGATTTGAATTCAATAAGATAAAGTTTAAATCGAATTATAATATAACTCAGTTTGCCGGAAAAAAGGTATTGTTTATGAAACCGCAGACGTTTATGAATTCGTCAGGCGAGGCGGTAGCGGAGGCTGCAAACTTTTATAAGATACCTTCGGAAAATGTTATCGTTATCGTTGACGATGTGAATTTTGATGTAGGACAGATGCGTATAAGACGCAAGGGCTCGTACGGCGGACACAACGGAATAAAGAGCATAAACGAAATGCTTAAAACGGAGAATTATCCGAGAATAAAGCTTGGTGTCGGTAAAAAGCCGCACGCAGATTATGAAATGATTGATTTTGTGCTTGGGAATTTGCCGAGCGACGAAATGAAGAAGCTGCCCGAGCTTTTTGAAAGAACTATGGGTGCTCTTGAGCTTGTCCTGAACGAAAAATTTGACGATGCTATGCAAAGGTACAATTCATAAAATAAAAAAGGTACTGCCGAAAAGACCAACGGTAGATAGCGTGTTATCCTTAATGGAGAACACGCATCGAGATAAATCCCTTGCGGGATTTTCGATATACGCCTACGGCGTTCGATATGTGCTGACGCACTCGATATGTTTGCTTCGCAAACGAGGGATTTATCTCATATCGAATCGGCGCAAAGCGGCAATATATCGAGCCTGAGCGTAGCGAAGGCATATCGAGTCAACAGAGTTGACATATCGACATAAGAAAAAACAAGAGCAAGAATAGAAGGATTCTTTCCTTTTATTCTTGCTCTTTTCTGTTTGTTAGTGGGTTTGGGCTACTGCCCAACTGCATTTGTACTCACAAATGCGATGCTGGTTCTTATCCGAAGTTGAAGGATTTTCAATTTCTCCGATAAGAACAGCACGATATTTCGGCAGTATTTTTATGCTTGTTTATTTGTTTGTCTTGATGGAGTTTTCGTAGGATTCAACCATCTTCTTAACCATCTGACCGCCGACGGATCCGGCTTGCTTCGACGTAAGATCGCCGTTGTAGCCCTGCTTGAGGTTAACGCCTACTTCGCTTGCAGCTTCCATCTTGAACTTGTTGAGTGCCTCACGTTCTTCGGGCACTATGTTCTTGTTGCTTGACATTTTAAATTACACTCCTTTGCAAAACGTTTTTTCTCCTGCCGCAATCGTAAC